>JBDUAP010000001.1:0-30211 GCA_040004585.1 Sporichthyaceae bacterium | reverse complement strand
GGCTGCCGGCAACCCGACGACCGACGGGCGACCCGAGCGCTCGCGATCTCGTTCTTCGCCCTTGCCGGCTACGTCGGCGTGCAGTCCGTTCTGAACCTGGTGCGTGGCCACGAGCCTTCCGCCAGCACGGTCGGGATCGTGCTCGCGTCCCTGTCGTTGCTGGTGATGCCCCTGCTCGCCCGGGCCAAGCGGCGCCTGGCGCCAGCCCTCGGCAGCCGGGCCCAGGAGCGGGAGGCACAGCAGACCCAGCTGTGCGCCGTGCTGTCGGCTGTCGTCCTCGTCGGCCTTGGCCTCAACGCAGCGTTCGGCTGGTGGTGGGCCGACCCCGCAGCCGCCTTGGTGGTCGCCGGACTGGCCGCGGTCGAGGGGGTCCGCAGCTGGCGGGCCACCTCGCTCGAGGACACCTGCTGCGCGTGAGCGTCGATCCCGACCTGCCGGCACCCGCCGCGCGCCCCTCGCCGCTGGTCGCTGCTGCGGTTGTCGGCCTCGGCGGCGCCGTCGGTGCCCTCGCCCGAGCGGGCCTTGCCGACCTCTGGCCGCATCGGGCAGATCAGTGGCCTTGGTCGACGCTGGTGACCAACGCGTCTGGGGCTGCCCTGCTCGGCGTACTGCTCGCCGTCCTGGCCACGCGCTTCCCGCGCGACCGCTTCGCCCGGCCGCTGCTGGGCACCGGCCTGCTGGGTGGCTACACCACCTTCTCGACACTCTCGGTCGACGCGGTGCAGCTGGTCCGTTTCGACCGGCCCGGTCTCGCGCTGGGCTATGTCGCTGCCAACCTCGCGGCGATCCTGGTCGGCTGTTGGCTCGGACTCCTGCTCTCGCGCCGGGCTCTGGCCGGCCCTGATGCCGGGACTGCCTGGTGACCTGGGCACTCGTGGCGATCGGCGGCGCGGTGGGCGCCGCCTGCCGCTACCTCGTCGATGTCGCAGTGACAGCCCGCTTTGGCGACCGGCTGCCGTGGGGCACCCTCACCGTGAACCTGCTGGGCAGCGCCGCCTTCGGGCTGCTGATCGGGCTGTCCGCTGCCACGCCCGACGACGTGGTGACCCTCCTCGGTGTGGGATTCTGCGGCGCCTTCACGACGGTGTCGGCGCTCGCGTGGGAGACCGTCGCCCTCGTGGAGCGGGGGACGCCGTCGCGCGCGGTGGCCACCCTGGGACTCAGCGTGGTGGGCGGTCTGGGGCTCGCCGCAGCGGGGCTCGCGATCGGGCTGTCGATCTCCGCCTGAGCACTCGCCCGATCGGGTCAATCCTGTTTCGCCCCTGCGGGTCGCGTGCAGGCAGGTTCACGGACACGATTCCAGGAGAAACGGAGCAGAACATGAGCGACGAACCACGCCTTTCCAGCGAGGACCTCGCAGCCGAGGCTGGCACCGCGCTGCCGAACAAGGAGGTCATCTCCCTGCTCGACCTCAACATTGATCTCGACGCCGCACTCGACGTGGCCGCGCCGATCGACCTGGCGGGCGCCGCCAACGCGAACGTGGCAGCCCCGATCAACGCCGCGGTCTCCGCGAACGTGTTGTCTATCGGGTCTGAATCCGCCGCGATGGCCACCCAGCACGGAACAATCGACCAGGGCATCTCCGGCGTGGCGATCGCCAACGCCCCGCAGGACTCGACGATCGACCAGAGCAACGACACTTTCGACGCGGGCGGCACTGCCGTTCCGCCGCCTCCAACCGGCGGCACGGGCGGCGTGACCGCACCGACGCCGAGCCCCGAGGCACTGCTGGATGGCGACCTGCTGAACATCGACGCCGACATCGGCATCGACGCCGACATCGCGGCACCGGTCGCCGGTGCGGTGGCTGCCAATGCGAACGTCGCGGCTCCGATCGACGCGGCCGTCTCGGCCAACATCGCGTCGGCGCTGTCGTCCTCTGCGGCGCTTGCTGACCAGGATGTCTCGATCAACCAGCACCTGGACGACGTGACGGCCGAGGCCAACGCCGACCAGACGTCCGACATCACCCAGTAGCCAGCACTCGTGACCGCGGTTACTCCGTCGCCAGGGACGCGTGCGCCCTCGGACCCCTCGGCCACCACGCCGAGGGGTCCGGCCGAGGCGTCCCCGGGCGACGGAGTGCCGGTCCGGGCTACAGGTGTCGAGCTGGTCGGTGAGCTACCCGGTTCTGGTTACCGGAAGGCGCCATCCCTGGTGCGCCGCGCCGACGGGCAGACGATCCAGCTCACCAGACTGCGCTATCTCGTGCTCGAGGCGATCGACAGCCGCCGCGACCACGCAGAGATCACATCCGTCGTCAGTGAGAAGTTCGGCAAGGTCGCGAGCGCCGATGACGTCCGCCACGTGACCGAGGAAAAGTTGCGTCCGCTCGGCGTTCTGCGCGAGGCCGACGGCTCTGAGCCCGAGGTCAAGAAGTCCAACCCGCTGCTGGGCCTGCGCTGGCGCTTTGTCGTGTCCGACCCCGAGAAGACCCGGCGCATCACGGCGCCGTTCGCGGCTCTTTTCGCCCCCGTCGTGGTGGCTGTGGTCGGCATCGCATTTGCCGTGGCCGCAGGCTGGGTCCTGTTCGAGACGGGACTCGCGGGCGCGGCTCACCAAGCCTTCGACAAGCCGGGGCTCATCCTGTTGGTCTTTGCCCTCACGGTCCTCTCGGCCGGCTTCCATAAGTTCGGCCACGCCGCGGCGTGCCGCTATGGCGGTGCCACACCGGGCGCGATGGGCACGGGGCTCTACCTGGTCTGGCCAGCCTTCTACACCGACGTGAACGACTCCTACAGCCTCGGACGGGCAGGCCGGGTCAGGGTCGACCTCGGAGGCCTGTACTTCAACGCGATCTTCGCCCTCGCGATGCTCGGGATCTGGGCCGTCAGCGGCTGGGACGCCCTCCTGCTGGTCATTGCCACCCAGGTGCTGCAGATGCTGCGACAGCTCGCACCACTTGTTCGTTTCGACGGCTACCACATCCTGGCCGACCTGACCGGCGTCCCCGATCTCTACTCTCACATCAAGCCCACCCTGGTCGGGTTGCTGCCGACGCACTGGCGCAAGCCAGAGAGCAACGTGCTCAAGCCGTGGGCCCGGGTCGTTGTGACGACCTGGGTGCTGGTCGTCGTACCTCTGCTCGCGCTCTCGGCGCCCATGATGGTGCTCGTCCTGCCGCGATTCCTGGCCACGGCGTGGGACAACCTCCGCAAACAGGCGAGCTCGCTCAACGACTACCTGGCCGCCGGCGACTTCTTCGGGGTTGGCTCGCGGGCCCTCGCGATCCTCGCGATCTCTGTTCCCGTGGCCGGCGTCGCCTACATGCTCACGCGGATGGTCCGGCGCACCACCAAGAAGGTGTGGACGGCGACCGAAGGCCACCCGACCCGTCGCGGACTTGCTGGCCTGCTCGCGGCCGCGTTGCTGCTCGGGCTGTTCTCGGTGTGGTGGCCAAACGGCCAGTACCGGCCGATCCAGCCCGATGAACGCGGCACGCTGCTGGACGGACTCTCGCTTGCAGTCTCGCAGACCAGTCTCGGCTCGGCTCCCGCCCTTCGGGAAGGGCAGGTCGGCTCTGCCGCGACATCGGTCGTCGCCACCCCCACCGCCCTGGGCACCAAGGACAAGCCCAAGCTCGCCCTGATCCTGCTGCCGCACGACGGTAGCGGGGAGCCGGCCTGGGTCTTCCCCTTCAACAAGCCGGACGCGCCGGTCAACGCGGACGACAACCAGGCGATGGCCGCCAACACCAAAGACGGATCGTCGTTTTACGACGTGGCGTTCGCGCTCGTGTGGGCGGACGGGACAGACGCGCAACAGCGCAACGAGGCCTACGCCTTTGCGAGCTGCGTCGCCTGCCGGACGGTCGCCGTCGGTTTCCAGGTAGTGCTCATCGTCGGGCAGGCTGACGTCGTCGTGCCCGAGAACATCGCCGCTGCCGTCAACTACGAGTGTGTCCTGTGCGTGACCTACGCGCTGGCCAAGCAGCTGGTGCTCACCCTTCCCGATGCACTGAGCCCGGCGGCCATGGCCGAGCTGAACCGGGTGTGGGCCCAGCTCCTGGCGTTCGGCGACCGGATCGAGAGCGTGCCGTTGAGCCAGCTCCAGACCGAGTTGAACAAGTTCCAGCAGGCCATCCGGACGATCGTCGAGAGCGAGGCCGGGACTGCGGCGAGCGGCAGCAGCAGCGACGGCGATCCCGGGTCGGTCCCCGGCGCGTCGGCGGGACCGGGCGGCGACGGCACGGCCGGGCCAAGTTCCGGCACCGATCCGAGCAGTCAACCGACCACCGGCCAGACGACCGATCCCGCCTCTCCGACGAGCCCTGCTCCGACCGCCGGCTCCACCGATGCAACGGTGCCGGAGTCGACGACAACTCCCTGATCAAGGCGCGCGTGACGTTGCGAACGCATGCTCGTTAGTCGTGGCAGGGTCCGCGCCACCGTCCGGGGCGCAACAGCGGCGGCGCGGACCCGCTCAGGTCTCCAGCTCAGGTCGCCACACCATCGCGCGCGCCCGGCAGGGATCGAACCTGCGACCAACTGCTTAGAAGGCAGTCGCTCTATCCGCTGAGCTACGGGCGCCTGGCATCGAGGGTAATCGGCAAGCTGTGGAGCGGCGCGCACCGCAGAGCCCCGAAAACGCGCTCGGGTGCGACAGGATTGGACCTTGTGACAGCCGGGGCGGAGAGCGCACCCCTGCTCGCGGCCCTCGAGCGGCTCGGCGCGCAGGTGACGGACCTGCGCGTCCCCTTCGACCTCGCCGACGCCGAGGCGGCCCGACGGCTGCGCCAGGAGATCGCCGACCAGCTCGACGACTACATGCTGCCGCGTCTTCGACGGCTGGACGCGCCGGTGCTCGCCGTCGTCGTCGGCCCCACCGGCGCGGGCAAGTCCACCCTGGTCAACTCCCTGGTCGGCGCCCGGGTGAGCGCGGCCGGCGTCCTGCGCCCGACCACCCGCTCCGCGGTGCTCGCCCACCACCCGGCCGACGCGGCGTGGTTCGACGAGCGGCGCGTCCTGCCGGGTCTCGAGCGCAGCAGCGAAAGCAGCAGTGATCCCGCCAGCCTCCAGCTCGTGCGCAGCGCGCGCATCCCGGCCGGCCTGGCACTTCTCGACGCCCCCGACATTGACTCGGTCGTGTCGGCCAACCGCGAGCTCGCCACCCAGCTGCTCGCCGCCGCCGATATGTGGATCTTCGTGACGACGGCCGCCCGCTACGCCGATGCGGTGCCGTGGGACTTCCTGCGTGCCGCGGTGACGCGCGGCACTGCCGTCGCCGTTGTCCTCGACCGGGTGCCGGAGGGTGCAACGGACGAGGTTCGTGCAGACCTGGCAACCATGCTGACCGAACAGGGCCTCGGCGGTGCGCCGCTGTTCGTGGTGCCCGAGACCACGCCGCACGACGGGATGCTGCCGCGCGAGGTGATCGAGCCGTTGCGCGGGTGGCTTCATGGCCTGGCGACCGACGCGACCGTGCGCGCCAACGTGGTGCGGCACACCCTCGCCGGCGCCATCCGGTCGCTCGGTGGGCGCGTCTTCCGCCTCGCAGCATCCGCGGACGCCCAGGCCGATGCGGTCGCGCGCCTGCGCCGCGAGGTCGACGACGCGTACGACGACGCGCTCATCCGGGTCGACGCCGCCAGTGGTGACGGCTCACTTCTGCGCGGCGAAGTGCTCGCCCGCTGGCAGGAGTTCGTCGGCACCGGCGAGCTGATGCGCGCACTCGAGTCGAAGGTCGGCCGGGTGCGCGACAGGGTGACCTCGGCGCTGCGCGGTCGCCCCCAGCCCGGCACCGAGCTCGCCGAGGCCCTGGAGACCGGCGTCGAGGCGTTGGTCCGCGCAGCCGCCGATGAGGCAGCCGACCAGGCCGGCTCCGCCTGGCGGGACGACCCGGCCGGGGAGACTTTGCTCGGCGGAGACGACCTGCGGCACGGCTCTCCTGAGTTGGCCGAGGCAACGGCCCGTGCCGTGCGCGAGTGGCAGGGCTATGTCCTCGAGCTGGTCCGTGAGCAGGGCCAGGGCAAGCGGGCTACGGCCCGTTACCTCGCGTTCGGTGTCAACGGGCTCGGCCTGATGGCGATGATCGTGGTCTTCGCGCACACGGGTGGGTTGGTCGCGGGAGAGCTGGCAGTGGCCGGCGGTGCCTCAGCGTTGAGCCAGAAGATCCTCGAGGCTGTGCTCGGTGACCAAGCCGTCCGTGACCTCGCCGCAACGGCGCGGGCCGACTTGCACCGCCGGGTCGGCCTGTTGCTCGAAGGTGAACGGAGCCGCTTCACCGAGCGGCTGGACGCCGTTGCCGTCGACGAGAACGCCGGGACCGCGCTGCGCGCCGCCGTACAGGACATCGAGGACGCTCGGTGAGCCGACTCCTGCGCGGCCGGCACCGGCGCGCCGACCTGCCGTCGATGCTGATCGCCCTCGACGAGACGCTGGCCGCCGCCGACGGCCGGATCGACCCCGAGGTGGCTGGCCGGGCGGAAGCCGTGGCGGCCCGGGCGGGGGAGCGGTTGCGGCTCTCCGGCGAGCACACAGTCGTGGCCCTCGCGGGAGCCACCGGCAGCGGCAAGTCGTCCTTGTTCAACGCGTTATCCGGTGCCGACATCTCGCCGGTCGGCGTGCGCCGGCCGACGACGTCGCGGGCACAAGCCTGCGTATGGGGGGTCGAAGGCGCCGCTCCACTCGTCGAGTGGCTGGGAGTCCCGCGGCGGCAGACGGCCTGGCAGCACAGCGACCTCGACCTCGCGCAGCAGGGCGACCTCGAGGGCCTCGTCCTGCTGGACCTCCCCGACCACGACTCGACCGCCACCGAGCACCGGCTGGAAGTTGACCGGCTGGTCGACCTGGTCGACCTTCTGGTGTGGGTGGTCGACCCGCAGAAGTACGCCGACGCGGCGCTGCACGAGCGCTACCTCCGCAAGTTGGCCGGGCATGACGCGGTCACCCTGCTCGTGCTCAACCAGACCGACACCCTCAACCCGTTCGCCGCAGCAGTCTGCGCCGAGGACCTGCGCCGACTGATCGACGAGGACGGGCTCAGTCGGGCCAAGCTGATGACGACGTCAGCGCGAACCGGCGCCGGAGTCGATGCGCTGCGCGTGGCGCTCGCCGACGCGGTCCGCCGCCGCCGGGCCCGCAATGACCGGCTGGTTGCCGATGTCGAGGCGGTTGCCGACGAGCTCTCCGCCCAGGTCGCCGAGGCCACACCGGCCGGGATCGGCGGGCCCGAACGCACCCAGCTCGTGCAGGCGCTCGCCGGGTCTGCAGGCGTGCCCGTTATCGGCGAGGCGGTCGAGAAGTCGTGGCAGCTGCGGTCGGCCGGTGTGCTGGGCTGGCCACCCACCCGCTGGTTACGCAAGCTGCGGCCCGACCCGCTGCGCCGGCTGCGGCTCGGCGCGGGTGAGCGGCGCGAGGTGCGCGCGATGGTCCGCTCGTCGGTCCCGGAGCCGACGCCGGTTCAGCGGGCGCAGGTGGAGACAGCGGTACGCGGCGTCGTGGATGCGGCCGGGATGGGCCTGCCACCGCGCTGGCAGGAGGCCGTACGGCGGGCAGCGGACCAGCGAGCCAAGGACCTGCGTGACGAGCTGGATGTGACCGTGATCCGCACCGATCTCGGCGTCGACCGGACGCCGATGTGGTGGCGGCTGACCGGGGTGGTCCAGTGGCTGCTGGTCGCAGCTGCGCTGCTGGGAGCGGGCTGGTTGGGGCTGCTGGCGTTCGGCAGCTATCTGCGGCTGCCCGAGCCGAAGACTCCCGACTGGCACGGCTTCTCCGTGCCCACGCTGCTCTTCCTCGGGGGCGTCCTGCTCGGGCTGCTGATCGCCTCGGTCGGCCGGCTGCTCGCCCGGAGAGGTGCCCGGCGTCGTCGTCGGCACGCCGAGGCCCGCCTGCGGCGGGGCATCGAGGAGGTGGCCGACCGGCTGGTCATCGGACCCGTGGAGGCCGAGCTGGCCCGGCACGAGACCGCCCGGACCGCCCTGGATCGCGCCCGAGCCGGCTGATCGCCGCGGCCCGATCCACAGCCGCGCCCACGTCGCTGTCGTCCACAGCCGGCGGTTGTGGCCTTCCGGTTTCGGGTGCGGACGGGCGAGCCTCGCGGTCGGCGGTGCGGACCGCCGACAAGCGATCAGGAGGCTGATGTGAACGAGACTTTGGTGACGGTGGCCGGCAACGTCGCGTCGGAGACGCGGATGCGCGTGACGGCGGCGGGGGTGCGGGTGGCGAGCTTCCGGCTGGCGTCGACCGAGCGGCGCTACAACAAGGAGCTGCATGCCTGGCGCGACGGGGACACCGTCTACTACACGGTCACCTGCTGGCGGTCGATGGCCGAGAACGCCGTCGAGTCGGTCGAGAAGGGTCAGCCACTGCTGGTGCACGGTCGGCTTCGGGTGAGCTCCTACGAGAAGGACGGCGTGATGCGCACCGCGGTCGAGATCGAGGCCCGGTCGCTCGGCCACGACATCTCGTGGGGTCGTTCCACCTTCGTGAAGGCCGGGGTGAGCACCGGCGCGGACCGACAGCTGATCGGCGAGATCGCCAGCGAGTTCGACGAGCCGTTCGACCCCGAGACCGGCGAGGTGCTCGGACCTCGACCCGCCGAGCCGGCCGACGAGGACGCCCCGCCCGTCGGCCAGGACGCGGCCTGACGGGCACTGTCGCCGGGGCTGTTCGTTCTCTCCCGCGGCCGGCGATTCGGGCGTGAGCCATTCGCCACCTAGGCTGGTTGCATGGCGGAGTTCATCTACAGCATGCGCAAGGCCCGCAAGGCCCACGGTGACAAGGTCATCCTCGATGACGTGACGCTGGCCTTCCTGCCCGGCGCCAAGATCGGTGTCGTCGGGCCGAACGGCGCCGGCAAGTCCACCGTGCTGCGGATCATGGCCGGGCTCGACCACCCCTCCAACGGCGACGCGCTGCTGAGCCCCGGCTACACCGTCGGGATCCTCCAGCAGGAGCCCGAGCTCAATGAGGACAAGGACGTCATCGGCAACGTCGAGGAAGGCGTCGCCGGGATCAAGGGCAAGCTCGACCGGTTCAACGAGATCGCCGAGAAGATGGCGGTCGAGTACACCGACGAGCTGATGACCGAGATGGGCAAGCTGCAGGAGGAGATCGACCACGCCAACGCGTGGGACCTCGACTCCCAGCTGGAGCAGGCGATGGACGCCCTGCGCTGCCCACCGCCCGACGCCGACGTCACCGTGCTCTCCGGCGGCGAGCGCCGACGGGTTGCGCTGTGCAAGCTGCTGCTGAGCCAGCCCGACCTGCTGCTGCTCGACGAGCCGACCAACCACCTCGACGCCGAAAGCGTGCAGTGGCTGGAGGCGCACCTGGAGAAGTACGCCGGAACCGTCGTCGCCGTCACGCACGACCGCTACTTCCTCAACAACGTTGCCCAGTGGATCCTGGAGCTGGACCGCGGTCGGGCCTACCCCTACGAGGGCAACTACTCGACGTACCTCGAGACCAAGCAGACCCGTATGAAGATCGAGGGGCAGAAGGACGCCAAGCGGTCGAAGCGGCTCAAGGACGAGCTGGAGTGGGTGCGGTCCAACGCCAAGGGGCGCCAGGCCAAGAGCAAGGCGCGCCTCGAGCGCTACGAGGAGATGGCCGCCGAGGCTGACAAGACCCGCAAGCTGGACTTCGAGGAGATCCAGATCCCGCCGGGCCCGCGCCTCGGTGGTGTCGTGGTCGAGACCGACAAGCTCAGCAAGGGCTTCGGCGACCGCTTGCTCATCGACAACTTGTCGTTCTCGTTGCCGCGGAACGGCATCGTCGGCGTCATCGGCCCCAACGGCGCCGGCAAGACCACTCTGTTCAAGATGCTCATCGGTGAGGAGCAGGCTGACAAGGGCTCGATCAAGGTGGGCGAGACCGTGTCTATCTCCTACGTCGACCAGAGCCGTGGCGGCATCGACCCCAAGAAGTCGCTCTGGGAGGTCGTCTCCGACGGTCTTGACTACATCAAGGTCGGCCACGTCGAGATGCCGTCGCGGGCCTACGTCTCCGCATTCGGGTTCAAGGGCCCTGACCAGCAGAAGCCCGCTGGCGTGCTTTCCGGCGGTGAGCGCAACCGCCTCAATCTCGCGCTCACGCTGAAGAGGGGTGGCAACCTGATCCTGCTCGACGAGCCGACGAACGACCTCGACGTCGAGACCCTGTCCTCGTTGGAGAACGCGCTGCTCGAGTTCCCTGGTTGTGCCGTGGTGGTGTCCCACGACCGGTGGTTCCTGGACCGGGTGGCGACGCACATCCTGGCCTATGAGGGCGACTCGCAGTGGTTCTGGTTCGAGGGCAACTTCGAGTCCTATGAGAAGAACAAGGTCGAGCGGCTCGGGCCCGACGCCGCGCGCCCGCACCGGGCGACCTACCGCAAGCTCACCCGCAGCTGATCGAAAGCGCTCGCGAATGACCGGCGGCAAGCGACACACCTTCCACTGCCCGATGCGGTGGTCGGACATGGACGCCTACGGTCACGTCAACAACGTCGTCTACCTGACCTACCTCGAAGAGGCGCGGGTGGACATGCTCTTCACGCTCGGCGCCGAGCTCGGGGCGAAGGCGCTCTCCGAGGGTGTGCTGGTCGCGCGGCACGAGATCGACTACCGCCGTCCGCTCGTCTATCACCAGGGCGGCGTGGACATCGACCTGTGGACCGGCGCGATCAAGGGTGCGTCCTTCGAGATTCGCTACGAGGTGCACGACGACGACACGGTGTTCGCCCGGGCGGCGTCGCTGCTAGTGCCCTTCGACCTGACGGCGCAGCGGCCACGACGGGTCTCACCCGAGGAGCGCGCGTTCCTCGCGCGCTACCTCCAACCGGTCGACTGACTCGCCCGACAGGTCAGTCGTCGGCGCCGACCAAGTCGCGGTCCGGCCTGCGCGGCTCCGGGATGGCGGCGTGCGGCTGGACCCGCAATGGCTTCGCTGCCCAGGACGGCAGCCACCAGTTCCACCGCCCGAACAGGGAAACCAGAGCCGGCACCAGGAGCGCCCGCACAACGGTCGCGTCGAGCAGGATGCCGATGCCGAGGGCCGTAGCGAACACCTTGATGTCCGTGCCGGGCGACGACGACAGGGCGAGGAACGACAGGAACAGGATCATCGCGGCGCCGGTGACCAGCCGACCGGTGCGGGCCAGCCCGGCGACCACTGCCTGGTCCGTGTCGCCGGTCTTGTCGTATTCCTCCCGCATCCGGGCCAGGATGAAGACCTCATAGTCCATCGACAGGCCGAACAAAAACGCGAAGATCAGCACCGGCACCCAGAAGGTCACCGCGCCGGTGGGTGCGATGCCGAAGACCTGCTGCGAGCCATGGCCCTCCTGCCAGAACAGCACGGTCGCGCCGAACGTGGCGCTGACCGAGATGATGTTGAGCAGGACTGCCTTCACCGGCAGCAGGATCGACCGGAAGGTCCGCACCAGCAGCACGAAGGTCACCAGCGCGATCAACCCGAGGCTGTAGGGGAACTTCTTGTAGACCGCGTTGATGTAGTCGATCACCGTAGGCCCGACGCCGACGATGCCCACCACGCCCGGGATGCCGTCGATCGCGGCGTGCACGTCGTCGACCACGTGGGCCTTGGTCGAGTCGACCGTCTCCTCGGTGGGGATGACCTCGGCCAGGGCGGCGCCTCCCGTGCGCCACTGGTCGTTGTTGGGCGCGAAGGCCGCAGCGACCTGGTCGACCTCGCGGGCTTTTGCGGCCACCTGGTCGGCGGACGTGCCCGACTGAGGCCCTTCCACCAGCACCTCCATGGGGGAGACGATGCCGCCGGGCACGCCACCGTCCTGCAGAAGCTGCAGCTTCTCGTAGGCCGGGCCGCCGCTGGCGAGCGAGCTGGTCTGTGCCTGCCCGATCTTGATGCCGAAGATCGGGATGACCAGGGCACCCAGCAGGATCAGCGCGATCCCGGCGGCGACCCAGCGCCAGCGCACGATCAGTCGGGCCCAGGCGCTCCAGCCCCGGGATGGCTTCTCCTCGTGCCTGATCCGCGGCCAGTCGACCCGCGGGCCGATGCCGCCCAGCATGGCCGGCAGCAGCGTCAGGCATACCGCGGTGCTGACGAGCGGGATGAGCATGCCGCCGATGCCCATGCTGCGCAGCAGCGGCACCGGGATCACCAGCAGAGCGCACAGGCTGATGGCCACCGTGCCGGCGCTCGCGACCACCGCGTGACCGGCGTATTGCATCGCGACGACCACCGCGTCGTGGTTGTCCCGACCGTGTGCCCGCTCCTCACGCCAGCGGTTGACGACGAGCAGGGAGTAGTCGACGGCGACGCCGAGCCCGACCAGCGCGATGAGGAACTGCACCACGAAGCTGATGTCGGTGACGTAGGTGCCCAGCAGCACGATCGCGAACGTCGTGAGGATCGAGACCGCGGCGATGAGCAGCGGCACGAGCGACAAGAACGACGCGAACAGGAACAGCAGCACCGCCAGCGCGCCGAGACCGCCGAGCAGGGTCTCGGCCAGCAGGCTCGGTGCCTCGGGGTTGTCGCTGCCCTGAGCCAACAAGTTGTAGCCCGTCACGCCGAAGTCAAAGCCGGTGTCTTGGCTGGCCTTCGCCAGGATCGGCTTCATCGCGACGTCGGGTCCGACATCGGTGAAGCTCTCGAACGGCTTCGGGTAGACCAACGCAAAGGTGGTGCGGCCGTCCTTGGTCAGGAAGACCTGGTCCTGGGTCATTGCATAGTCGACCATCCGGGTGCCGGGCAGCGCCGCATGAACCTGGTCGAAGACCGGCGTGATCTTGGCGAGCTGCTCCTTGACGGTGGTGCCTTCGGGCACCGTCACGACCGCGATCGTGGGTGGGTTCGATCCGCCGTTGTGGAACTTCGCGAGCAGCTGCGTCTCGGTCTCGTAGCCCGGCTGCCCCGGCAGGGAGAAGTCGACGGTGAGCCGGTCGGTGACCTTGCTGGCGGAGTAGCCGCCGACGAGGAACAGCACCAGCCAGAACCCCATCACGAGGCGGCGGTGGCGCAGGACGAACTCGGCAAGACGAACCATCGGAACTCCCCAGGGAATGTGCGTCAGCCCGAACGCTAGAGGAGACTGCCGACAGCCGTCAGTCTCATCGCTCGGATTGCATGGATTTCAGGACCACCCTGAAGTCAGCGCACTCGCAGCCAGACTGCGGTATCCGTGGGCAGCCGGCCTCCCTCGTCCAGCGGTCCGCTGGACAGCAGCACCTCGTCGTACGGCGGGAGCGGCGCAGGTTCTGCGCCGAAGTTGACCGCGCAGACGAACCGCGGACCTTCTCCCGGTCGTTCGAAGACGAGCACATCCGGGTGCGAGTTGAGCCACCTGAGGGCACCGTCGCCGAGCGCCGGCTCCGTGTGGCGCAGCTGCAAGGCAGCGCGGTAGAGCTCGAGGACGGAACCGTCGACCCCGTCCTGGGCCTCCTTCGACTTCTCCGCCCAGTCGGCCGGTTGGGGCAACCACGGCTGGCCCGCACCGAACCCCAGCGACGGACCGGTGCGCGCCCACGGGATCGGGACCCGGCAGCCGTCGCGGCCGCGGACCGTGTGGCCGGAGCGCTCCCAGATGGGGTCCGCGAGAACCTTCTCGGGCAGGTCGACGACCTCGGGCAGCCCGAGCTCCTCGCCCTGGTAGATGTAGGCCGACCCGGGCAGCGCGAGCATCAGCAGCGCCGCGGCCCGGGCCCGGCGCAGGCCGAGGGGTGGGTCCAGCGGGGTGTCCGGCCGGACCCTCGCCTCGTCGGATACCCCACCGGCGGTGGAGTCCAGTCGGGCGTAGCGGGTGGCGTGCCGGGTGACGTCGTGGTTGGACAGCACCCAGGTGGAGGGCGCGCCTACCGAGCTGGCGGCGTCGATGCTCACGTCGATCGTGTCGCGCAGCTCGTCCGGCTCCCAGGGGGCGCGGAGGAAGTTGAAGTTGAATGCCGTGTGCAGCTGGTCGGGGCGGGTGTAGTGAGCCAACCGGTCCGGTGAGTCCACCCAGGCCTCGGCCACGAACGCGCGGTCGCCGTCGTAGGAGTCGGCGACCTCGCGCCAGCCGCGGTAGATCTCGTGCACGTCGTCACGGTCCCAGACGGGATGATGCGGTCCTTCGTGAGGAACGAGGATCGCTTCCTCCTCGCCGCCGACGTCGGGGAACGAGGTGTCCTTCTTCAGCGCGTTGGCGACATCGATGCGAAAGCCGTCGACACCGCGATCCAGCCAGAAGCGCAGGACGTCCTCGAACTCCGCAACCACCTCGGGGTTGTCCCAGTTGAAGTCTGGCTGTTCCGGTGCGAACAGGTGCAGGTACCACTCGCCGCCGGGCACCTGCGTCCAGGCCGAGCCACCGAACGTGGCCTGCCAGTCGGTCGGCGGCAGCGACCCGTCGGGTCCGCGGCCGGACCGGAACCAGTAGCGGGACTGCTCGGGGCTGCCGGGCCCTGCGGCCAATGCCGCCTGGAACCAGGGGTGCTGGTCCGAGGAGTGGTTCGGCACGATGTCGATGATCACCCGCAGGCCCAGCTCGTGTGCCTCGCTGATCATCTCGTCGGCCTCGGCGAGTGTCCCGAAGAGCGGCTCGATGTCGCGGTAGTCGGCGACGTCGTAGCCGCCGTCTGCCATCGGTGACGGGTAGAACGGGGTGATCCAGATCGCGTCCACGCCGAGGTCGCGCAGGTAGGGCAGCCGGGACCGGATGCCGGCCAGGTCGCCAATGCCGTCGCCGCCGCCGTCGGCAAAGCTGCGGATGTAGACCTGGTAGATGACGGCCTCGCGCCACCAGTGCGGGCGTGCACTCACGCGACGTTGACCAGGCTCTGCGCGGCCATCACGAGGTAGTCCCACAGCGTGCTGTGCTGGGACTCGGTCAACTCGATGGAGTCCATGGCCGTGTGCATCTGGGACAGCCACGCGTCCCGCTCGCGGGGTCCGATCCGGAACGTCACGTGCCGCATCCGCAGCCGCGGGTGGCCGCGTTGCTCGGAGTACGTCCGGGGCCCGCCCCAGTACTGCACCAGGAACATCCGCAGCCGCTCCTCCGCTCCGGCCAGGTCGGGATCCGGATACAGCGGGCGCAGCACCGGGTCATCAGCCACACCGGCGTAGAAGCGGTGGACAAGAAGCCGGAAGGTCTCCTCGCCGCCCACCGCGTCGTAGAAGCTGTCCGCCTCCCTGGGCGTCACCGGAATATTCATGAGGTCAATGCTGTCAGACACTAGGAGCAGGGCAGAAAAGTCCACGACCCGCCGGTCACCCCCGATCACCCAATGGAGGCAGCATGGCTACCACCCGCACCGCCAACGCGCACTGGGAGGGCTCGCTCAAGGAGGGCAAGGGCACGGTTTCCCTGGACTCGTCCGGGATCGGCACGTACGACGTGAGCTGGCCGGCCCGCACCGAGGAGCCGAACGGGATGACCAGCCCCGAGGAGCTCATCGCCGCGGCGCACTCCTCCTGCTTCTCGATGGCCTTCTCGAACGAGCTGACGAAGGCCGGTCACACCGTCGAGTCCATCGACACGAAGGCGGACGTCACCTTCCAGCCCGGGGAGGGGATCACGGGCAGCCACCTCACGACCCGCGCGTCGGTGCCGGGGATCACGGCCGAGGAGTTCGCCGAGATTGCCGAGACAGCCAAGAAGGGCTGCCCGGTCAGTGGGGCATTGACGGGCACCACGATCACGCTGGACGCCGCGCTGGCCTGACCCGGCCTAGGTCGCTCCGCTGGGCGCGGCCGGCGGAGCCGGGGCCGGCGGCAGGGGCACCTGGATGTCCTCGCGGTCGAAGGCCTCTTTGATCCGCTCGCGCAGCTCTCGCTGAACGGCGAAGTGATCGTTCGGCGTGCACTTCACGATGACCCGGATCGTCACGGCCGCGCCGGTGACCGACTCGACTCCGGCGACGACGGGGTCCTCCAGGATCCTGTCCCGCCATGCCTCGTCCTCGGCCAGCTCATTCGCGGTCGCACGGATCACCTCCAGGACCGTGGGGATGTCCTGGTTGTAGGCGATGCTCACATCCACCAGGGCCGTCGACCACCCCTGGCTGTGGTTGCCGACCCGCAGGATCTCGCCGTTGCGGACGTACCAGACCATCCCGCTGGAGTCGCGCAGCCGCGTGACCCGGAGGCTGACCTCCTCGACCGTGCCGACGGCCTCGCCGGTGTCGATCAGGTCGCCCACGCCGTACTGGTCCTCGAGGATCATGAAGATCCCGGACAGGAAGTCGCGCACCAGGCTTTGCGCGCCGAACCCGAGTGCCACTCCGGCGACACCTGCGCTGGCGAGGATCGGCCCCAGCGCGATCCCGAGCTCGGCAAGCGCCGTGACGAAGGCCAGTCCGAAGATGACGAACGAGGCGATGCTGCGTAGCACTGACCCGATCGTCTCGGCCCGCTGCCGCCGGCGCTCCGACGCCAGCACGCCGGAGGCCTCCACCAGCACGTGCCCGTGCCGTCGCTCGGCCAGCCGCTCCCGCAGCCGTGAGTCGATGGTGCGCTTCATCACCCGCGTGATGGCGCGGTGCACCAGCCAGCGGATCACCACGGCGCCGAGCAGGATCGCGACGATGCGCAGCGGCGCACCGACCAGGTAGTCCACGACGTCCTCGCGGGTCAGGCTCACTCGTCGAGCTCCAGACCGGTCCACTTCGCCGCGAAGGCCAGGGTGTCCACGCTGAGCGCGATGGTGCGGCTCAGCGCGCGTGCCCCGTGGCCGACGTCCTTCTCCCGGCGCAGCAGGATCGGCCGGTCACCGCTGGTCGCGTGCTGCAGGGCGGCGGCCATCTTGCGGGCGTGCAACGGGTCGACGCGGGTGTCGCCGTCGAAGACGGTGAACAGTGTCGCCGGGTAGTCGACACCCTCGCGCACGTGGTGGTACGGCGAGTACGACAGCAGCCAGTCGAGTTCCTCGGCGTCTTCCGCGGTGCCGTACTCGTCGGACCAGGTCTCGCCGAGCCCGAACTGCTCGTAGCGCACCATGTCGAGCAGCGGCGCCGAACACACGACGGCGGAGAGCAACTCGGGGCGCTGGGTCATCGCCGCTCCCACCAGCAACCCGCCGTTCGAACCGCCGGAGATCGACAGCTGACCCGGCGTGGTCCAGCCGTCGGCGATCAGCCGTTCCGCCGCCGCATGGAAGTCGTCGAAAACGTTCTGCTTGCGCTCGCGCATGCCGGCCCGGTGCCAGTCCTCGCCCTCCTCCGACCCGCCGCGCAGGTTGGCCACGGCGTAGACGCCGCCCGCCTCGACCCATGCCAGCAGTCCGGCGGAGTAGCCCGGCGTGAGCGGCACGCCGAACCCGCCGTAGCCGTAGAGGACCGCCGGCCGCGGGTGGTCGGGCTCCTTGGTCGGAGCCACCAGCACCATCCGCACGGTGGTCCCGTCCGCCGACGTGTACTCGATCTGGCGGGCGTGCACCTCGGGCACCTTGACGCTCCCCGGAGCAGTAGCCCACAGCGACGTCTCGCCGCTCGTCGCGTCGTAGCGGTAGACCGAGGACGGTGTGACGTGGTCGGTGTAGCCGAGCCAGGCCTCGTGACCACCCTCGGGCCGCTCGGACAGCCCGCCAACCGACCCGAGGCCCGGCAACGGCACGGACCCGGTCCGTCGCCCGGTGCGCAGGTCGTGCACGGTGACCTCGCTCATGGCATGGCGGGTCCACGAGCACAGCAGCACCGGGTCGGCCAGCTCGGGGCCGTCGAGGATGGCGTAGCCCTCGAGCACCGCCTCGGTGTCCTCGGGGACGAGGTCCGTCCAGGCGTCGTACGCCGTGTCGTCCGGTGTCGTCACGGCCAGCCGGCCGCGCGGGGCGTCCCGGTCGGTGAACAGGTAGGCGCGGCCGTCGCGGCCCACGTGCAGCGACGTGCTGGCGTCGACCCCCTGCTGCACGACCTCGAGCCGCGGCGCGGCCGGCGCCGAGAGCGAGAGGTCGGCGAGCCAGAGGTCGTTGCGCGGTGCCGTGCCCGCCGACGCACCGATGGACAGCCATCGACCGTCCATCGAGACGCTGACGCCGTAGTAGTTGGTCTTGTCCAGCCCGTCGCCGAAAACCAGTGCGTCCTGCTCCGGGTCGGTGCCGACGCGATGCAGCCATACCCTGCGATGGAACTGTTGCTCGTCGGCAGGAAGGCCGTCGGGTGCGACGCGTCGGACGTAGTAGAAGGCTTCCGCGCCGGGGAGCCAGGCCACGGGGGAGTAGCGGGTGCGGTCGATCGGCCCCTCCACCAGCACCCCCGTAGCGACGTCCATGACGAACAGGTCGGACTCCTCGGTCCCTCCTGCCGAGAGCTGGTAGGCCAGCAGGTCGCCTTCCTTCGATGGCTGCCAGGCATCCAGCGTGGTCGTGCCGGAGGGGTCGAGAGCGACCGGGTCGAGAAGCGTCCGTTCCGTGCCGTCGGGGTCGACGGTGAGCAGCACCGCATGCTCCTGGTCGGCGGTGCGGCGCATGAAGAACTGCCGGTCCCGCCGCCAGGAAGGGCCGCCGATGACGCCCGCACTCAGCAGCTCTGTCAGCCGTCGCTGCAGGCGGTTCCGGCCGCGCAGCTCGCCGAGGCTGGCGTCGGCGAGCGCGTCTTGGGCCGCGGACCACGCCTGCGTGGCGGGTGCCGTCGCATCCTCGAGCCAGCGATAGGGATCGCTCACCCGGTGTCCGTGCAGCTGCTCCACCTGGTCTTCGCGGGGCGCGGCGGGATAGTCCGGATGGCTCATGCCGGACACACTAGAACGAGGCAGTCAGAGTTTCGTGCTGGCGGTGCGGGGGTCGCTCGGGTGACACTTGTCATAGCCGACCCGGTACGAGCCACGTACCGGGCCGTTGCCGGGAGGCGCACGTGGGTCATGCTCTGGTGCTCAACGCGACGTACGAACCGCTCTGCGTCGTGCCTGCGCGTCGTGCCCTGCTGCTCGTCATCAAGCACAAGGCGATCGCGGTTGAGGACTCTGACCTGGTGATGCACAGCGCCGCCCTGTCCTTCGCCGCACCGTCAGTCGTTCGCTTGACGCGGTTCGTGCGCATCCCCTATCGCGGGCCGGTGCCCCTCACCCGCCGGGCCGTCTTCGCCCGCGACGGTGGTCGCTGCGTCTACTGCGGCGGTGTTGCGACGAGCATCGACCATGTCGTCCCGCGCAGCCGGGGCGGTCGCCACGAGTGGGGCAACGTCGTGTCGGCCTGCCGCCGCTGCAATCACGTCAAGGCAGACCGCACCGTCTCCGACCTCGGCTGGCGGATGCAGCCGCCCCGCGAGCCGACCGGCACCGCGTGGCGCATCCTCAGCACCGGACGGTCGGACCCCCAGTGGGCGCCCTACCTGTCGGCGTACGGCGGAGGCCTGTCGGTCGCGACTGCCTGAGCGCCTGCCGCCCGCCGGGGTTGGGGACCAAGCGGGCAGTGAAGGATGGCGGGCGTGACCGACGACCTCAGCGCTGCGCTGGCCGAGCTGGCTGCCGCCTACGGCGTGGCCACCGAGTTCTGGGACTGGCGCGGCCAGCACACCAGAGCACCGAGCTCGACGGTGACCGCGGTCCTTGCGGCGCTCGGCGTTGCGGCAGGCACCGATGACGAGGTGCGCGCTGCCCTGCGCGCCCGCGACGAGGCGCCCTGGCGGCTGATGGTGCCGTCCTGTGTCGTGACGCGGTCCGGCACGGCCAGGCAGGTCTTCGTGCACGTGCCGCACGGTGCCTCGGTTCAGGTGAGCGTGCAACCCGAGGACGGTTCGTCGCCGCGCCAGCTCGCTCAGGTCGACCGATACGTGCATCCCCGGCCGATCGACGGTGCGCTCGTCGGTGAGGCGACCTTCGAAGTCGCTGCCGACCTGCCGCTGGGTTGGCACGAGCTGCGCGCCACCAGTGGCGACAGGGTGGCCAGCTGCCCGGTCGTCGTGACGCCGTCGTTCCTCGGCCTGCCCCCGTCGATGCCGGACGGGCCGGTCTGGGGCTTCATGACCCAGCTCTACGCCTTGCGCTCCCGCGCCTCATGGGACCATGGCGACCTCGCCGACCTGCGGGAGCTGGCCCGCTGGAGCGCGACCGACCTCGGTGCCGGGTTCGTGCTGGTCAACCCGTTGCACGCTCCGTCCCCGAGCCCGCCGCTGGAGCCCTCGCCGTACCTGCCCGTCACCCGGCGCTTCGTCAGCCCGCTCTACCTGCGGGTGGAGGCGATCGAGGAGTACGCCGCACTCGGCGACCTGGCCCGCGGGCAGGTCGAGCGGATCGCCGCGGCCCAGCGGCAGTGGAACACCTCGGGCTCACTGTTGGACCGGGACACGGTCTGGGACACGAAGCGGACGGCGCTGGGGTTGGTGCACGCAGTCCCGCGGAGTCCCGACCGGGAGTCGACGTACGAGCGCTTCCGCGAGCTGGAGGGCGCCGGCCTGATCGACTTCGCCACCTGGTGCGCCCTGGCCGAGGTGCACGGTGGCGTCTGGGCGACGTGGCCGGAGGAGCTGCGCGACCCGACGTCCCCGGCGGTCGCCACGGCGCGGGTGGATCTCGCTTCCCGCATCGAATTCTACTGCTGGCTGCAGTGGCTGGCCGACGAGCAGCTCGCCGCCGCGCAGGAACAAGCCACCGGCGCCGGCATGCCGCTCGGCATCGTGCACGACCTGGCCGTCGGCGTTCATCCGCACGGCGCAGACACCTGGGCGCTGCAGGACGTGATGGCTGCCGGGGTCACGGTCGGCGCCCCGCCGGACGCGTTCAATCAGCAGGGCCAGGACTGGTCGCAGCCGCCGTGGCGGCCTGATCAGCTGGCTGCGGCGGCGTACCGGCCGTACCGCGACATGCTCCGCACCGTGCTGCGGCACGCAGGAGGCATCCGGGTGGACCACGTGCCGGGGCTGTTCCGGCTGTGGTGGGTGCCGGAAGGCGCGTCGCCGGACCAAGGCACGTACGTCGGCTACGACCACGAGGCTCTGATCGGGATCCTCGTCTTGGAGGCGTGGCGCTCGGGTGCGCTAGTCGTTGGCGAGGACCTCGGCACGGTCGAGCCGTGGGTCCGCGACTACCTTGCCGAGCGCGGCGTGCTCGGCACGTCGATCCTGTGGTTCGAGCGCGACCACGACGGGCTTCCGCTGCCGCCGGAGAGCTGGCGTGAGCTGTGCCTGGCCGCAGTCACCACCCACGACCTGCCGCCGACGGCCGGCTACCTGACCGGCGAGCACGTGCGGATCCGGGAGTCCCTGGGCCTGTTGACCCGTACGCCGGAGGAGGAGCGCCGGGTCGACGAGGAGGAGCGCGAACAGTGGCTCGCCCTGCTTCGCGACCGCGGCTGGCTCCCGGACGGTGCCGACGAGCAGCAGACGGTGGAGGCGCTGCATCGTGCTCTGGCCGCCACCCCGAGCCGGCTGCTCGGCGTCGCGTTGACCGACGCCGTCGGGGATCGCCGGGCGATCAACCAGCCCGGGACCTCCGACGAGTACCCCAACTGGGCGCTGCCGCTGGCTGACGGTTCGGGCCGGCCGGTCCTGCTCGAGGACATGGTCGGATCGGCGCGTGCAGCCGGTCTGGCCGCCGCGGTCCGTGGCGGCGGGCCTGCCTAGTACGGTTTGACCCGTGACCGCGCACATCCTCTTCGCAGTGCAGGCCGTGCAGGCCTTGCCGGCCGCGCAGCTCGACGACGGCGAGGTCCCCGGCAAGGGTCTTAGTGCTATCGAGACCCTGCTCCTCTACGTCGGCGCACCTGCCTTGCTTTTCCTCGTCATCGCCCTGCTCGCGATGGCGCCGTCGATGACCCGCGGCCCCCGCTACCGGCCCGGCCTGGGCTGGTGGGCCGCGCCGGTGTGGTTCAACGGCCCCGACGACGCCGACACCGCGGTCCGGCGCGCGACCCCGACCACGGACGGCGGTGGTTCCAGTGCCCGCTGGTGAGGCATTCTCGGAGCGCCAGAACGACGACATCGTGCGCGCGATCCGGCTGGCCCAGCAGCAGTCCGACCTGCCGGTCTCGGTCTATGTCGGGACCCTTGAGGGCGACCCCCGCGACGAAGCGATGCTGCTGCACGGCGCTCTCGGTGACCAGGCCCGCGAGTCGGTTTTGGTCGCGGTGGACCCGGGGTCGCGCCGGCTGGAGATCGTCACGGGTCCCGACGTGCGCCGCCGCCTCGACGACCGCTCCACCGGCCTGGCCGCGATGACCATGACGTCGGCCTTCCAGGCTGGCGATCTATCCGGCGGCATCGCGAACGGAATCATTTCCCTCGCCGAGCACGCGCAGGCCCCACGGTCGCTGCACACCGGTCCCCGCTGAGCCTTAGCTCTGGGCGTCGCGCGCCTGTGCCCGCAGAGCGCGGGCGACGCCGTCGCGCGACTCGAGAACGAGCCGGCGCAGTGCCGGCACCGCGTCCACGTTGTCGGCGAGCCACGCGTCGGCCGCGTCCACCGTCGACTGTTCCGGGATCAGCGTCGGGAAAAGGCCGATCACGATGTTCTGCGCGGTCTCGTTCGTCCGCTCCGCCCAGATCTCGCGCAGCCGCGCGAAATAGGGCGCCACGAACGGCCGGAGCAGGTCTTCCTGGACGGGCTGGGCGAATCCGCCGACCGTCGCGGTCTGGATGGCGTTGGGCAGCGAGTCGTCGTTCATGACCGAGTCGAACGCTGCCTGCTTGGCCTCCGGCAATGGTCGCGCCGCGAGTGCGGCGGCGGCCTGCCGTCGACCGGTGGCCGTGTCGTCGCGAGTGACCTCGGTTTCGATCGCCGCCGCGTCGGCCTGACCGGCCGCGGCGAGCTGGTGCAGCAGGTGCCAGCGCAGGTCGGTGTCGATCGTGAGGCCCTCGATGAGTGCCGAGCCGTCAAGCGCGCCGGCAACGAGCGCGAGGTGCTCATCGGTGCAGGCGACGCCCGCGAACGCCCGAGCCAGCTGCAGCTGAGAGTCACTGCCGGCGTCGGCGGCGCGCATCAGCGTGTAGAACCCCTCGGCGAGACGACGCCGGGAGGCCTCGCGATCGGCTGGGTCGGAGTAAAGCATCGTGGCTGTCTCGGCCTGCCTCAGCACGGTGCGGGTGACCGAGCTGTCGGTCTCGCGGCCCACGCCACTGAGCACCAGGGTGACGTAGTCGGTCGTCGACATCTCGCCGTCGCGGGTCATGTCCCACGCCGCCGCCCAGCACAGGGAGCGCGGGAGGCTGTCCTCGAAGTCGCCGATGCCCTCGATCAACGTGGCCAGCGACCGCTCGTCCAGCCGGACCTTCGCGTAGGTCAGGTCATCGTCGTTCAGCAGCACGAGGTCGGGCTGGGCTTCACCCACGAAGTCCGGTACGTCGGTGTGCGCCCCCGTCACGTCCAGCTCGATCCGCGTGCGACGAACCAGCTTGCCGTCCACCCGGTCGTAGAGCGCGATGGCGAGGCGGTGCGACCGCAGGGTGGGCCACGCGTCCGGGGCCTGCTGCGCCACGGTGAAGCGGGTGAACCGTCCCTCGGCGTCGAGCCGGAAGTCCGCTCGCAGTGTGTTGACCCCGGCCGTCTCCAGCCACTCCGCCGACCATGCCTTCAGGTCGCGCCCTGACGTCTCCTCGAGCTTGCCCAACAGGTCGCTGAGCGTCGTGTTGCCCCACGCGTAGCTGCGGAAGTAGCGCTGGATGCCGTCGAGGAACTGCTCCCGGCCCACCCAGGCCACGAGCTGCTTGAGCACCGATGCGCCCTTGGCGTAGGTGATCCCGTCGAAGTTGACCTCGACGTCCTCCAGGTCGTTGATCTCGGCAGCGATCGGGTGGGTCGACGGGAGCTGGTCCTGCCGATAGGCCCACGTCTTGTCCGTGTTCGCGAAGGTCGTCCAGGCCGAGCGCCACTTCGTGGCTTCGGCAGCCGCGAGGGTGCTGGCGTATTCGGCGAACGACTCGTTGAGCCACAAGTCGTTCCACCACGTCATCGTGACCAGGTCGCCGAACCACATGTGCGCCATCTCGTGCAGGATCGTCACCGCGCGCCGCTCGTAGGCGACCTCGGGAACCCGCGACCGGAAGACGTAGTCCTCGTTGTGCGTGACGCAGCCGGCGTTCTCCATGGCGCCGGCGTTGAACTCCGGCACGAACAGCTGGTCGTACTTCTCGAACGGGTAGGGGTAGTCGAAGATCCGCTCGAAGAACTCGAAACCCTGGCGGGTCTCCGCGAAGAGGACGTCGGCGTCGAGGTGTTCGGCGAGCGAGGCGCGGCAGTAGAGCGAGAGCGGTACGACGCGGTCTCCCGCGCGGTACTGGTCCTCGATCCGGTGGTAGGGGCCGGCAACCAGGGCGGTGATGTAGGAGGACATCCGCTGGGTGGTCGGAAACCGCCATGTCGCCAGCCCGCCGGAACCCGGCTCCGGAGTCGGGGTCGGCGCGTTGGAGATGACCTGCCACTCGGCCGGTGCGAGCACGGTGAACGTGAAGCTCGCCTTGAGGTCGGGCTGCTCGAAGACAGCGAACATGCGCCGGGAGTCGGCCACCTCGAACTGCGTGTAGAGGTAGACCGCCTTGTCGACCGGGTCGATGAAGCGGTGCAGGCCCTCGCCGGTGTTCATGTAGCGGCAGTCGGCGACCACCCGCAGCGTGTTCACTCCGGCCAGGTCGTCCAGCCGGATCCGGGTGCCGTCGAAGACCTCGGCCGGGTCGAGAGTGCGGCCGTTGAGCTCGACCTCGCGCACCGACGCTGCCACCAGGTCGATGAACGTGCTCGTTCCGGGCTCGGTGCAGCGGAAGCGCACGCCGGTCGTGGACGGGAATGTCGGCTCCTCCCGACTGAGGTCCAGCTCGACGTCGTACGTGTCCACAGACAGCACCCGGGCACGGGCCACGGCCTCGTCGCGGGTGAGGTTCATGTTTGCTCGGGCTAGCACGCAAAGGCTCCTAGGTCGCAGGCCTGGAAATCCTCCCATGAACGACGGGGAGGCAGCGCCGAGCCTCGACCGGGAATGCCGGCCCGGCATTTCCCGTTTCTGACCGATATGACTTCTCGCCCAGCGCCGGCCGATTTTTGGTTCGACCCGACCTGCCCGTGGGCCTGGATGTCGTCGCGCTGGATGCTCGAGGTCGAACAGGTTCGAGACGTGACGGTGCGCTGGCACGTGATGTCGCTCGGCTATCTCAACGAGGGTCGCGACCTTCCCCCGGAATACCAGGCGGCGATGGCAGATGCCTGGGGTCCGGTCCGGGTCGTCACCGCGGCGGCGGCCGCACATG
Organism: Sporichthyaceae bacterium; assembly: GCA_040004585.1. Lineage (GTDB taxonomy): Bacteria > Actinomycetota > Actinomycetes > JACCUZ01 > JACCUZ01 > JBDUAP01. The sequence continues at coordinate 5,154 of JBDUAP010000001.1, read as the reverse complement.
GCGACGACGTGGTCCTGCCTCTGTACACCGCGCTGGGAGAGCGCTTCCACCTCGAGCGGCGCCCAAAGGACCGGGCCACGATCGAGGCGGCTCTCGCCGAGGTGGGCCTGCCCACGGACCTGGCCGACGCGATGACGTCGACGGAGTTCGACGAGGCGCTCAAGAAGTCGCACCACGCCGGGATGGACCAGGTGGGCATGGACGTCGGTACGCCGGTCATCTCGGTGGAGGGGGTCGCCTTCTTCGGCCCGGTTGTGTCTCCCGCGCCTCGCGGTGAGGCAGCCGGCAAGCTTTGGGACGGGGTGCTGCTGGTCGCCGGCACCGACGGGTTCTTCGAACTCAAGCGCTCCCGGACCCGCGACCCGATCTTCGACTGATCCGACATTTGGGCTGCGCGGCGCCCTTCTCCCGAGGCATCCTTGCCCTGAAGCGAGGAGGCAGTGGTGGCCGAGAAAGCACGCTACTGGGACGTGCACCAATGCGCCTGGGTCACCTACGCCGGGCCACCGGTTTCCGAGCCGGTGCTCGGCGAGGCGCAAACGCCTCCCGAGGACGCCGCGGTGCCCGAGCCGCAGCCGGGCATCTCCGCCCCGCAGACCGCCGGGACTCCTGACTGACCGCTGGCGACCCGCCTGCCAGACTGCGCCACATGCGCGTGCACCTGGGGTCCGACCACGCCGGCTTCGAGCTCAAGGCGCACCTGGTCGCGTGGTTGGAGAGCGAGCGGTACGACGTCGTCGACCACGGGCCGGTCGAGTACGACCCGGTCGACGACTACCCGCCGTACGTCCTGCGTGCCGCGCAGGCCGTCGTCAACGACCGGGGCAGTCTCGGCATCGTCCTGGGTGGGTCGGGCAACGGCGAGCAGATCGCTGCCAACAAGGTCCGCGGAGTGCGGGCCGCTCTGACCTGGACCGAGGAGACCGCAGTGCTCGCCCGCGAGCACAACGACGCCAACGTCATCAGCCTCGGTGCCCGGATGCACACTGCCGATGAGGCCACCCGGATGGTTGAGCTGTTCCTCACGACGGCGTTCAGCGGCGAGGAGCGGCACGCGCGCCGGATCGCGATGATCGACTCCTACGAAAGGACCAGCGAGCTGCCGGACCTGCCCGACGTGCCGGCGGTGTGACTCGCGCCGAATGACCGGCCCGCTCAGAAGATGAACGGGCACCAGGGTGCGGGGCTCGTGGAGAACGCCGCCGACACCGAGCTCAGCAGCTCTGCGCTCCCCGCCCGGACCTGCATCCGGCCGGCCGTGGCGAGCTCGCCCAGGGCGGTGCCGCCGAGGTAGGTCCCGCCCAGGTCGGTGATGCTGAGGGTGAGGTCGGGGTCGTCCTCGGACCGCTTGCAGCGAGCGCTGTCGCGACCTCCGACGAGGCGCCAACGGCCATGGTTCCACGGACAGATCTCGTCGGTGACCTCGAGGACGACGTCGACCGGCGCGGAGTACTTCCGCTGTGCGAGTGCGGTGCCGACATCGACCAGCCGCACGTAAAGGGCGTCCTGCCAGATCGGCTTGGTCGCCCGAGTGTTGTCGAGCCAGTGCAGGAGCGGGCTGTCGACGGGGACGTTCCACAACTCGGCCACACCCATCAGGTCGAGGTCGAACAGATAACGATAGAGCGCGGCCAGTGCAGCGCCATCGACCGCGATCACCTCACGGACATTGACCGTGCCGGACGGGATCGGGGTGCTCCAGTCCGGCTTGGTGTTGTAACGGGCGTAGCCCCGGGGGCCGCTGTCGTCCTCGGCCACGACGCACCGCAGGGCCGACCTGCCCTCTCGCAGCGACGGGAAGTCGCTGGCAGCACGCCGGTGCCACCGTTCGTCGCGGCCGATCATGCCGGGTCGGGCGGCCGCTGCAGTGGCGTAGACGTCGGCCGTCAGCGTCCAGTCGTCCGCGGGCACCAGGCGGAGTCGCAGGGCCGGGTCGTTGGGGGAGTCCGACCGCAATGCGTGGGCGCTGCGGGGCACCTTCATCGAGTAGGCGCGGCTGGCCAGCCCGTAGCCGAACCGACCGTAGATGACCGGCTCGGAGGCCCAGAGGATGGCGACGGCCTCGCGCCCGCGTTCGTGCGCGTCGTGCAGCTGTGCGGTCATCAGGGCGCGGAGCACGCCGCGCCGGCGGTGCGTGGGTAGGACGCCCACCCAGGTGACCCCGGCCGCTGGAACCACGGCACCGGGCACGGTGAGGTTGAAGGAGAACGCGGACGTGAGACCGACCAGTGTCAGGCCGTCGAAGGCCCCCAAGGCGCGGCCCGGCTCCTGCAGGACCCGCTCAGAGTCGAGGACCTCTGGCTGGAACGTGTTGCCGAACGCGTTGCTGTCGACCTCGAGGATGGCCGGCCAGTCCTCGTCGGTGAGCACGCGGACGGAGAACGGCGTCGGTGGCGATGCATTCATGGCTCGTGCCTATCAGATCCGGGTCGGGGCGTGCATCGCAGATTCCGCATGGCAGATTTCGATGCATCGTGGCGGGATCCGGCGAAAGCCGGTGATCGCTCAGACCGCTCGGTAGTCTCGGGAGGCATGACCCCCAGCCGGTCGGGACGTCAGCAGCGCTCACGCGCGTCGGTCGCGTGGTGGCGGCTGTCTGTGTGGATCCGGCGCCATCTGCTGCACTCCGAGGCCTTTGTGCTGGTCTCCCTGAGCCTCGCCGCAGTGGCCCTCGGCATCCTCAACCAGGAAGTACCGCGCTGGTTCCCGTCTGCCTCTCTCGCTCTGGTGGTGCTCGTCGGAGGGTTCCTGCTCGGGGTGCGCAGCCTGCTCCTGCTCGACGTCGTCGTGGGTGCTGTGCTGCTGTGGGAGCTCGCTCCGTACACGCCTCCGCTCCCGGCCGGTGCTGTGCTCATCGTGGCCGCTACGGCCGCCATCGTTCTCCTGTTCGCCCGCAGCCGCGGGAGGCTCGGCGTCCAGGGCACCCGCGGCGACTCGATGCTCGTCGATCTCCGCGACCGGTTACGGGCGCACGGCGAGATGCCTGCCCTGCCCGACGGTTGGTCGGCCGAAGTCGTGCTGCGCTCGGCCGGTGGTGGGTCGTTCTCGGGTGACTTCCTGGTAGCCACTCGTTCGCACGACGGACGTGCTCTCGAGGTGGCGCTCGTCGACGTGTCCGGCAAGGGAGTCGACGCCGGCGCTCGGGCTTTGCTGCTCTCCGGTGCGTTCGGCGGCCTGCTCGGTTCGGTCTCGCCCGAGGATTTCCTGCTCGCCGCCAACCGCTACCTGCTGCGGCAGGAGTGGGACGAAGGATTTGCCACCGTTGCGCACGTGATCATCCACCTCGAGACAGGCGAGTACGTCGTGTCGACCGCCGGTCATCCGCCGGCCGTGCAGTTCGCGGCCGGGTCCGGTCGGTGGCGGGTCTCCGAGGCGAGCGAGGGTCCCCTTCTCGGAGTCTTCCCGGACGCGAAATTCGTCAGCGAGTCGGGACGCCTCGATCGGGGCGACGCACTCCTGCTCTTCACCGACGGGCTGATCGAGACGCCGGGTCGCGACCTGTCGGTCGGGATCGACAAGCTGCTCGGTGAGGCGGAGCGGCTGGTGACCCGCGGGTTCCGCGAGGGCGCGGGCAAGCTCATCGACCGGGTGGCCTCCGCCCACCACGACGACAGGGCCGTGGTCTTCATCTGGCGCGACTGAGACACCCCCCGTTTGGCCGTTTCCTGGACCTGGGGGGTCGCGCACGGCTAGCGTCACGGCCCATGAGACGACTTTTCGCCACGATCATCACGATTTGTGGGCTTGTCGGCGGCTCGATGGCGCTGGCGTCGCCGGCTTCGGCGAGGGTCATCTGCGATGACGGGTACACGCACTATGTGCGAACCAACGTCTACCGCCACTTCGTCCGGGCGGAGTCGGTCACGGCGGTCAACCGCCGCAATGTGAAGGCATCGATGACGGTCTCGGTGACGCAGAGCCACACGTCGTCGCGAACCTTCACCGGCACGATCACGGTCGGGGCAGAGGCCGGCTTCTGGGTCTTTGCGAAGGTGAAGGCCGAGGCGTCGGCGAGCGTCGCTCTGCAGAAGTCCGTGACGATCAGCACCACCTACTCCGTCACCACATCGGTGCCCGCTCACTCGTCGGTGACGGTGGACTTCGGGTTCAGGAAGTACGACCAGTACATCCGGGCCTTCCGTTACTACAACACGTCAGCGACCACGTGTGGGCGTCGTTACGGGCAGGCGGGCTGGGTGAAGGCGCCGGTGCAGAAGACCTTCATCATCCACTAGTGAGGCGATATCGGGGCCCGGTGTGGTTCAGCGTCTGGAGAAGCAAGCCGCGAGCAGTTCGTTCTGCAACACACCATCGGGGTCGAACCGCTGCGTCAGGGCGGTGAAGTCGGCCGAGCGTTCGTACAGACGGCTCACCATGTGCGGCGGGGTAGTAAAGACCTTGCCCCAGTGGGGACGGGCGTCGAAAGGCCCCAAAGCATGCTCGACGGCTGACACAACGGGTGCAACGGCCGCTTCGTCTGCCACCCAGGTGAAGTGCAGCGCGACGCTGTCGCGCCGGTAGGCAGGGCTCAACCAGAGCTCGTCTGCCGCGACCGTGCGGATCTCCGAGATCTGCAGCAGTGGGGCCACCTGCTCCCGCAGTTCGGCCACGGCGTGCAGAGCCGCGACGGCGGAGCCGCGCGCCACGAGGTACTCGGACTGGAGCTCGGCCCCGCTGCTCGGTGTGAAGCCGAGGCGGAAGTGTGGCAGCCGCTCGTGCCACGGGCCTGGCTCACCCAGCTGTGCAGTGCAGTTCACGGGTGACATGCCAGGCACCGGGTGACGGGGCGCCGTTGTCAGGCTCGCGCCGAGCCAATGCTGCGGCGGCTCACCGGCCCGACCGGGGCCATTGTCGCGTCGCTTGAGCCAGACCTGGGCACGCACCGGGTCGCGCCAGTCGGTGAAGATACTGACGCTGTACGCCGCGGAGACGACGTCGTCGAAGGCATCGAGCAGCTGTTCGTAGTTGAGGTCGTCATAGACGTATTGCCGGATCTCGAACGTGGGCACCACGTCGAGCGTGAGGCGCGTGACGACTCCCAGCGCCCCAAGCGCCACGACGGCTCCGTGGAACAGGTCGCCGTCACGGTCGCGGTCCAGCGTCACCAGCTCGCCGCCCGGCACCGCCATCTCGAGGGCGCGGACTGCGGTCGCG
>JBDUAP010000388.1:0-2839 GCA_040004585.1 Sporichthyaceae bacterium | reverse complement strand
CAACCTGGTGGAGATGACGCTGCCCACCGACTCGCCGTACGTCGGCAAGCCGTCGGGGCTGATCCCGTTCCCCGACAACTGCGCCCTGGTCACGATCCTGCGCGACGGCCAGGTCTACGTGCCCGCCCGCGAGCAACCGGTCGAGGCCGGCGACGAGCTGCTGTTCGTGGTGTCCGCCGACGTCGAGGACGAGCTCGAGCGGCTGCTCGCGCCCGAGGAGCACCATTAGTCGGTCCTGGCCAGGGTCGGACTTGCCCCTTGCACTCTCCCCTGCCCCTTGCCTGACCTGACGGACAGCCGCGATGCTGAGGCATGAGCCGAGGCTTCGTCGTCCTTCCCGGCGAGGGCCGAGAGCTCGATCTGGGGAACTTTCAGGCCGTTGTCCTCGCCGGTGGTGACGAGACGACAGGCGAGCTCGCCGTCCTGCAGACCCAGAACGAGCCCCCAGGCTTCGGACCTCCGCTCCACCGGCATCGCAACGCAGCGGAAGCGTTCTTTGTCCTCGAGGGCGAGTACCTCATGTTCATCGGTGACGAGCAGCAGCTCTGCCCGCCCGGGAGCTTCGTCTACGTTCCTCGGGGGCTGCCCCACACGTTCAAGGTGACGTCGCCGGCCCCCGGCAAGAAGCTGAACCTCTTCACACCGGCAGCCATGGTCGGCTTCTTCGAGGAACTGGCGGCTGCCGAGGCGGCCGGAACCGCGACCCCCTCACTGCTGGACGAGATCGCGGCCCATAGCGAGATGGAGGTGCTCGGCCCGGTCCCCGACAGCTACCTCTGAATCGACGCGTGTCGACGTCAGCCGGCGGATCGACCCGGATCGGCCGGTGGCTCAGCTCCCTCGGGAGTGAGCCCGTTGTGACCGGCCACCGGGGTCGTGTTGCGCGACAGCAGCCAGACCATCGCGGCGAGGGCGGCGACCTGAAGCGGCCAGCCCATCAGCAGCTTCGCCGTGCCGAGCGCGGCCACGGCACCTTGCGGGTCGATCGCGTCGTTCTTGGCCGCGAGGTAGATCGGGGCCTGGACGACCAGCCGCACGATGCACGGCAGCACCAGCAGCCAGGTCAGCCGCGAGCACAGCCGCACCACCTGCCGGTCGGCACGCCAGGCCGTGGGGTCGCCGGTGACGCTGCCGATCATGAACCCGACCAGCGGCCAACGGGTGACGATGCTCAGCACCATCAGCAGGGAGTAGCCGGCGTTGTAGATGATCCCGGGCAGGAAGTACGCGAGCGCCTGGTCGTTCTGGTCACCACCGGCGCGTGCGGCGCGCCAGGCGAAGAGGGCGCCGAGCCCGATCCCGAAGAACGCGTTGAGAACGAACTGCGGGCTGCTCCGCTGCACCAGGCGTACGACGAGCAGCACGGCCGCCGCGGTCACGCTCGCGATCAGGGCTGGGCGCAGGTCGTGGCCGACCAGGAACACGATCGTGAACAGCGCCGTCGGCACCGCGGCCTCGAGCATCCCGCGGACGCCGCCGAGCGCCGTGGACAGCTGGTGACGGACCGCGGCCTCGACCGTCTCCGTGGTCGGCGGGGTCGCCGGGGTGGGCTCGGCCACGGTCACGAACGGAGCTCGTAGCGCGGGTTGTACATGATCCGGGTGTCGTTGTGGACGCCGATCCGGCCCTCGACCCTGATCTGTCGACCCGGGAAGATGCCGGCGATCCGACGCCGGCCGAGCCAGATCAGCATGATCGTGCCCGACCCGTCGTACAGCTCGGACTCGAGTGCGGGCACGCCGCCGCGGGGACGCAGGGTGACCGTCTTCAGCGTGCCCTGCACGATCACGCGCTCCCGGTCGGGGGCGTCGGCGATCGTGACCAGCCCGGCCTTCTCCGCGGTGCGCCGCAGCTCGAGCGCCTCCTCGCGGGAGTGGCTTGCCCAGCGACTCAGACCGCGCCTCAGGCCACCCTTGTCGCCACGCTTGGACTCGCCCATCAGTCCTGCCGATCGGCTTCCGGCGGGAGCGTGAGCTCGAGCGGCTCGCCCGGGGGCATCGCCGAGGTGCCGCGACGGACCACGAGTCCGCGCAGCGCGTCCTCCCACGGCCCGGCCGCGTCGGCCTCGACCGCGGGCCGGCCGACCAGGGTGGCGCGGAGCATCCAGCGCGGACCGTTGATGCCGATCACGCGAGAGGGTTGCGCGGCGGACTGGCCGCCGGTGGTCTGCACGGGTACCAGGCAGCGGAGCTCGGTGCCGAACGGCCCGTCCTGCTCGTCGGCGGTGCCGCCGTGGCGGGCGGTCTCGGCCGCGATCTGGGGGCGTACGTCGGCCCAGAGGTCGCCGTTGCGCGAGGCGGCGAACGGCCGGAGCTCGAGCGCGCCCTCCTCCGCGGTCAGCACCACGGCGAGCACGGTCTGGCTCTCCTCGTCGACCTGGAGCCGGAGCTCGACGCCCTCGGGCGGTGGCGCGACTACCAGGCCGCCGAGGTCGATGTGCCGCGCGAAGGCCGGGTCGTCCTCGAGGTCGAGCTCGTCAGCGTCGTGCGGACCGTCGAGCCGGGCCGCGGCGTCGCCGGGAGCGGTCTCGACGACGTCCTCGCCGTCCTCCGGCTCCGTAGCTGCCTTGCGGCCGAACCTCACGCGTTCTCCTCCGACGATCCCGGTGCCGATGCGGCGATCCCTCCGGTCGAACCGTATCCCCCGGAGCCGCGTTCGGAGTCGGGCAGGTGGTCCACCTCGACGAACGACGCACTCTCGAAGCGCTGGATCACGAGCTGGGCGATCCGGTCGCCCCGGGCCAGGGTGACGGGGGTCGCCGGGTCGAGGTTCACGAGCAGCACCTTGATCTCACCGCGGTAGCCGGCGTCGACCGTGCCGGGCGTGTTCACGATCGATA
>JBDUAP010000071.1:0-9513 GCA_040004585.1 Sporichthyaceae bacterium | reverse complement strand
GCAGGATGTGCTCGGTGCCGATGTAGTTGTGGTTGAGCATCCTGGCCTCTTCTTGGGCCAGGACGACCACTCGCCTCGCGCGGTCTGTGAATCTCTCGAACATCTATGTCGCTCCTTGGGAGAGAGCGGTCGGCCAGCAGGTGGACGCCCCACCAGCTGTCCTCCGCATGCTAGTCCCGCACGCAGACTCTCTTGTCTCGAACACGTTTCGATCGTTGGCTTGTCCTTCGGTAGCAACCCCTGGGGACTTCACCCTGTTCCGCTACCCCTACGCCGGGAGCGAACGCGCGTCGGACGGGTGATCTTGGGAACAGTTGCGTAATCTTCACCGATGACCGAGACCGTTGCCGTGATCGCCGCCGGGCCGGGGCTCGGCCGCTCGGTCGCCCTGCGCTTCGCCCGCGAGGGCGCCGACGTCGCGCTGGTGGCGCGCGCGGCCGAGCGCCTGGAGCCACTGGCCGAGGAATTACGCAAGTACGGCGTCCGCGTCCACGCCACGGCCGCTGACGTTGCCGACGAGGCGTCCCTGCGGGCCGGGTTCGACGACGTACGCCGGGAGCTGGGCGATCCGAGCGTGCTGGTCTACAACGGCTCGGAGTACGTCGAGGGCCGGCCGACGACCGTCGGCTACGACGCGTTCGTGCACGGCCTGCTCGTCGGCGTCGCCGGAGCCCTGGTGGCCGTCCAGGAGGTGGCGCCGGCCATGCGGGCGGCTGGGCGCGGGACGGTCCTGCTCACCGGCAGTGAGGCGGCCATCAAGCCGTCGGTGGGAGCCGCTGCGCTCGGAGTCGCCAAGGCGGGCCTGCGCAACCTGGCCTATTCGACTGCCGCCGAGCTCGGCCCGGACGGCATTCACGTCACGACAGTGACGATCCGGGGAATTCTCAAGGTCGGAACCGCCTTCGACCCCGAACTTCTCGCCGAGCATTATTGGCGCCTGCATCAGCAGGGCCGGGCCGAATGGGAGCCGGAGTTCGTCCTCAGCCGCTGACCAGCATTACCGCGGTATCGAGCACGCTTATGTCCGAAGTGGCCCGCATCGGTAGGCGCACGCCAGTTCGGACACAAGCAGCGGCAAAGGGTCAGCCACGGGATTTCTCGTATGCGGCGACAATGTCGGCGGGCACCCGGCCCCGCTCGTTCACCTTGTGGCCGTTGTCGCGTGCCCAGGCACGGATCTCGGCGGTGCGGTTGTGCCGGCCGCGGCCACGTCCCCGGGCCCGGCCGCTCGTCGAGCGTCCACCCGTACGGCGGGCGGGCCCGACGTACGGTGCCATCGTGTCGCGCAGTCGCCCCGCGTTGGCCTCGTTCAGGTCGATCTCGTAGGCGACGCCGTCGAGGGAGAACAGCACGGTCTCGGTGGCGGGACCGCCGTCAATGTCGTCTTCGAGAACAACGGTAATTTTCTGGGCCATTGGTATTTCCTTAGCGTCGCGGTGGAATTGCGACCGAGGTTATGGCAGGAATGCGGAACGCGCAATTCGGGTTGCTATTCCGTCCGCTCAGTACCGTCTCCGGTGCCATCGGACTCGGCCCGATTCTGACCATCGGTGTGCCGAATTACCGCACGCGCAATCGCGATGAAAGCGACCGCCGCGACAACGGGCGGCAGCAGGGCGGCCAGGACATCCACCGGAGCGCCTCAGTCCTGCTCGGGCTTGAGCAGCGGGAACGCGATCGTCTCGCGGATGTTCGTGCCCGTCAGCAGCATGATCAGTCGGTCCACGCCCAGGCCCATCCCGCCCATCGGGGGGGCGCCGTACTCGAGGGCCCGGAGGAAGTCCTCGTCGAGCTGCATCGCCTCCGCGTCGCCGCCAGCAGCCTTCAGCGACTGCTCCAGCAGGCGACGGCGCTGCTCGACCGGGTCGACCAGCTCGGAGTAGGCCACGCCCAGCTCGACGCCGCCGATGATCAGGTCCCAGGCCTCGACCAGGCCCGGGGTGCTGCGGTGGTCGCGGGCGAGGGGGCGGACGTCGGTCGGGTAGTCGGTGACGAAGGTCGGCTGGAGCAGGGTGTGCTCGACGAGCTTCTCGTAGATCTCGAGAACGATCTCGCCGGCGACCCAGTCCGGCTGCAGCCCCACGTCGTGCCGGTCGGCGATCTTGCGGAGGACCTCCGGGCCCGTCTCGGCCGTGATCTCCTCGCCGACGGCCTGGGCGACCGCCTGGTGGATGGGCAGCCGCACCCACTCGGCCTCGAGGTCGATGGTGGCGCCATGGCCGTCTGTGACGACCGTGGACCCGACCGTCCGGGCCGCGTCGATGACCAGGTCGCGGGTCAGCTCGGCCATCACGTCATAGTCGGCGTACGCCTCGTAGGCCTCCAGCTCGGTGAACTCCGGGCTGTGCGTGGAGTCCACCCCCTCGTTGCGGAAGACCCGGCCGAGCTCGTAGACCCGCTCGATGCCGCCCACGACGAGGCGCTTGAGGTAGAGCTCGGTGGCGATGCGCAGGTAGAGCGGCATGTCGAAGGCGTTCAGGTGGGTCTGGAACGGCCGCGCCGCCGCGCCTCCGTGCAGCGGTTGGAGCAGCGGGGTCTCCACCTCCAGGTAGCCGCGCCGGTCCAGCGTGTCTCGCAGCGAGCGCAGGACCGTGGCGCGCGCCTGGACCATCGCCCGGGAGTCGGCGTTCACCACCAGGTCGACATAACGCAGCCGGACCCGCGTCTCGGGGTCGGTCAGCCCCTTGTGCTTGTCGGGCAGTGGCCGCAGCGCCTTGGACGTCATCGCCCAGCGGTCGACCAGGACGGAGAGCTCGCCGCGCTTGGAGGTCACGATCTCGCCCTCGACCCCGACGTGGTCGCCGAGGTCGACGTCGGATTTCCACGCGGCCAGGGTGTCCTCGCCGAGCTCGTCCTGCGACAGCATCACCTGCAGGTCGCCGGTGCCGTCGCGCAGCGTCGCGAACGAGAGCTTGCCGCCAACGCGGGAGAGCATGACGCGGCCGACGACACCGACCCGGTCCCCCGTGCGGACGTCCGGGTCGAGATCGGGGTACGCCGAGCGGAGCTCCGCGATGGTCGTGGTCCGCGGGAACCCGAGCGGGTAGGGGTCGACGCCCTTTCCCCGCAGCCGGTCCAGCTTCTCCCGGCGTACGCGCATCTGCTCCGGCAGATCGTCCTGCGGGATCGGCGCTGCGTCGCCCGGCTGCTCGCTCACCCGGCCAGGCTACCGGCGTCAGTGCGGGGGGTTGCGGTCGAAGACGAGGCGCAGGCCGATCAGGGTCAGCCACGGCTCGTGCACGTCGATGGTGGTCGACTCGGCCAGCACCACCTGAGCGAGCCCACCGGTCGCCACCACGGTGACGGTGTCCGGGTCGTCGGTCAGCTCGGCAGCCATCCGGGTGACCACGCCGTCCACCTGGCTGGCGAAGCCGTACAGGATGCCCGACTGCAGCGCCTCGACGGTGTTGCGCCCGATGACCGACCGCGGCCGGGCCAGCTCCACCCGTCGCAGCTGGGCGCCGCGGGCTCCGAGAGCCTCCACCGAGACGTCGATGCCGGGTGCGATGGCACCCCCGAGGTACTCGCCCTTGGCGGAGACCGCGTCGAACGTCGTCGCCGTGCCGAAGTCGACGACCACGCACGGACCACCGAACAGCTCGACGGCGGCCAGCGCATTGACGATCCGGTCGGTGCCTACTTCCTTGGGGTTGTCGGTCAGCACCGGTACGCCGGTCTTGACACCCGGCTCCACCACGACGGCGCGCACGTCGCCGTAGTAGCGCCGGCACATCTCGCGCATCTCCTGCAGCACCGACGGCACGGTCGAGCAGATCGCGATGCCATCGACGTCAGCTCCGCCGGAGTCCGGGTGCTGGTCGAGCAGGCCCCGCAGAACTACCGCGATCTCATCGGCAGTCCGGGACGCCTCTGTGCCGATCCGCCAGTGCTCGACGAGATCCTCGCCGTCGAACAGCCCCAGCACGGTGTGGGTGTTGCCGACGTCGATGGCGAGCAGCATCATGCGCCCGCCAGCTCGACAGTCGCCAGCTCGACAGTGACATTGTCGATGAGCCGGGTGGTCCCCACGCGGGCGGCGACCGCGAGCAGCGCCACGCCGGCAAAGTCGTTCGGTACGTCGTGCAGCGTCGCCGGGTCGACGAGGACCAGGTAGTCGGGGATCACGCCCGGCTCGGCGACGATCACAGCAGCGGCCGCACGTCGTACGGCATCAGGACCGCCGGCGGCGGCGGCGGCGCCGGCCCGCAGCGCCCGCGACAGCGCGACGGCGACGTCGCGGTCCTCCGCCGACAGGTAGCCGTTGCGGCTGGACAGGGCCAGCCCCGACGGCTCGCGCACGGTTGGCACCGCGACCACCTCGCACGGGAAGTCCAGGTCGGCCACCATCTGCCGGATCAGCAGCAGCTGCTGCGCGTCCTTCTGGCCGAGGTAGGCGAAGTCTGGCCGGGTGATGTGGAGCAGCTTGGCGACGACCGTGAGCACGCCGTCGAAGTGACCCGGTCGCGACGCCCCTTCGAGGACGTCACCGATCGGTCCGGCGGACACCCGCACCAGCGGCGGCCCGCCGCCGGGATAGACCTCCTCGACCGACGGCGCGAACACGAAGTCGACCTGCTCGGTGGTGCAGAGCGCGACATCGGGCTCGAGAGTCTTCGGGTAGCGCGAGAGGTCCTCGTTCGGGCCGAACTGCAGCGGGTTGAGGAAGACCGTCACCACGATGAGATCGCACCGCTTCCGCGCGACCCTGATCAGCTCGCGGTGCCCGTCGTGCAGCGCACCCATCGTCATCACGACGCCGACACCGCCTGGCCGACCGGCCACCAGGGCGTCGAGCTCCTTGCGCGTGTGCACAAGTTGTGTCATCGAGACTCCTCGGCAAGCACGTCGAGCAGCGCCTCGGCCGCTTCCGGGCGGAGCATCCCGGCAGCCAGCGCCCGGTCGGCGGTGAGCCGGGCCATCGCGACGTAGGCACCCAGTGCCTGCGGTGACACCTGCCGCAGCTCGGCGATGTGCGCGGCGACCGTGCCCGCGTCGCCGCGGGCGACGGGTCCGGTCAGCGCTGCGTCGCCGGACCTCAGCACGTTGTCCAGGGCCGCTCCGAGAAGGGGCCCGAGCATCTTGGCCGGGTCCTCGACGCCGCAGCGGCGCAACAGCTCCATCGACGCGGCCACCAGAGTCGTCAGGTGGTTGGCGCCGTTGGCAAGAGCTGCGTGGTAGAGCGCCCGCTTGTCCTCGTCGACCCACTGCGGCTCGCCGCCCATTTCGATGACGAGCGCCTCCGCGATCGGGTGCAACGGCTCGGGTGCGGTGACGCCGAACGAGCAGCCGACCAGCCGGCTGATGTCCTCCCGGCGACCGGTGAACGTCATTGCCGGGTGCAGTGCCAGAGGCAGCGCGCCGAGACGGGTCGCCTGATCCAGCACCCGCACGCCGTACCGCCCGCTGGTGTGCACCATCAGCTGCCCAGGTGGCACGGCCTCGGCCGCGACCAGGCCTTGCACCAGCCCCGGCAGCGCGTCGTCGGGGACCGTCAGCAGCAGCAGCTCGGACTTCTGGGCCACCGCAGTCGGCGCCATCACTTCCGCATCCGGGAGCAGCGCCGCGGCTCGTGCCCGGGAGGCGTCGGACACCGCCGAGACGGCGCCCACCTGGTGGCCGACGAGTTCGAGCGCGGCGGCGAGAACGGCGCCGACCCGGCCGGCGCCGATGACGCCGACAGCCAGGCGCGCGGGCCGGGCTGTGGTGCGGTCGGTGCTCACGGTGCGTTCCAGTCCTCGAGGTGGGTACCGGACGAACGCCAGCGTACGGGCTAGCCTCGCGGGGCTGACCGGGACATGTGAGGAGATGCGCGTGCTCGAGGCAGGCATGTGGGGCCTCGTCGCCGGGATCGCGCTGCTGATCGGCGCAGTGATCGGCGTCCGGGTCAAAGTCCCGACCCGGATCATCGGTCTCGTGATGGCGCTCGGCGCTGGGGTCCTGATCAGCGCCGTCGCGTTCGAGCTCGCCGAGGAGGCCTTCCAATCCGCTGGCAGCGCAGTGGTGGTTACCGGCCTGGTCGCCGGCGCCGCCGTCTTCTTCCTCGGTGACCTGTGGATCGACAAACGGGGCGGGGCCAACCGCAAGCGATCGGGAAACGAGCAGGCGGGTGGCGCAGGCATGGCGCTGGTCCTGGGAGCCCTCCTCGACGGCATCCCCGAGTCACTGGCCATCGGTGCGTCGCTGCTCGGCGGGGGCGCGGTCGGAATCCCGGTCGTCGTCGCGGTCTTCCTTTCCAACATCCCGGAGGGTCTGGCCGCAGCGACCGGTTTGCGCTCCGCGGGACGATCCGTCCGGTGGATTCTCACCCTCTGGGGCGCGGTAGTCCTGGTTTCGGGCATCGCGGCCGCGCTCGGTTTCGCGCTGCTGGGAGATGCCGACTCCACCGCGGTCGCCGTCACTCAGGCCTTCGCTGCCGGCGCCATCCTCACGATGTTGGCCGACACGATGATGCCGGAGGCGTTGGACAAGGGCGGGAACACAGCGGGCCTCGTGACGACGCTTGGTTTCATCCTGGCGTTCCTGCTCTCCCATGTCTGAACCGCTCGGCCGTCCGGTGCCGTGGCGGGAGGCGACCGAGCAGGCCCTCTACGGCGACGGCGGCTTCTACCGGCGTACGGGCGGGCCGGCGGCGCACTTCCGGACGTCGGTGCACGCGTCGCCGCTGTTCGCGGAGGCGCTGCTCAGGATGGCAAGTGCCACCGGCCTGCGAACGGTCGTGGACGTCGGGTCCGGCCGCGGTGAGCTGCTGGCGCAGCTGCACGAGTGGGACCCGGCGCTTCGCCTGGTCGGGGTCGACGTGGTGGACCGGCCTGGTGACCTGCCCGCCGCGGTCGAGTGGTCGTCTACCGTCCCCGAGGTCGACAGCGCCCTGCTGGTCGCCAACGAGTGGCTCGACAACGTGCCCGTCGACGTGGCGGTGCGCACCGCAGACGGTGACCGGCTGGTGCTGGTCGACCTGGCGACGGGAACGGAGACCCCCGGTGGGCCGCTTTCGGCCCGCGACGCCGCGTGGCTGGAGCAGTGGTGGGCGCTGACGGAGGACGGGCAGCGGGCCGAGATCGGCTGGCCACGCGACGCTGCGTGGAGCCGGGTCCTCGACCGGCTCGGCTCTGGGATTGCCATCGCCGTCGACTACGCGCATGCGGCCGCTGACCGGCCGCCCTTGGGCACGTTGACCGGCTATCGCGACGGGCGGCAGGTCCCCCCGGTGCCGGACGCGTCGTGCGACGTGACCGCGCACGTGGCGCTGGACGCCTGCGCCGAGGCCGGCCGGCGGGCGGGTGCGACGACCACGGTGCTCACCACCCAGCGAGACGCCCTCACCGCACTCGGAATGGTTGCCGAGCAGCCGCACTCGGAGCTGGCCTCGACGGACGCGAACGCCTACGTCGCGGCCATCGTCCGGGTCGGCCAGCTCGCCGAGCTGCGCGAGCGCGGCGGGCTGGGCGACTTCGGTTGGCTGATCCAGGCGCTCGAGACGCCGCTACCCGCCGCGCTTCTCGGCGAGCAACGGCAGCTGTAGCCGCATCCACGGGCTGTAGCGCTCGGGGTCGGCAGCGACAGCGGCCGCCAGCGTGGACCAGGGCACCCAGGCGAACGAGTCCACCTCGGCCGGGTCGGGCTGCGGGTCGCCGTCGAGCGTCGCGGTGAACACCGGACAGACCTCGTTCTCGGTCACGCCGCTGGCCATCCGCGCGGTGTAGCGGAAGTCGGGAAGCTCGAGGCGCAGCTCCCCGACATCGACGCCGAGCTCGTCGGCGGCGCGACGTCGTACGGCGTTCTCCACCGATTCTGCAGGACCAGGGTGGCCGCAGAAGCTGTTCGTCCAGGCCAGCGGCCAGGTTCGCTTGGTCGGCGCGCGCCGGGTCAGCAGCACCTGGTTACCGGTCGGGTCGAACAGCCAGCAGGAGAAGGCCAGATGCAGCGGCGTGTATCCGTGGTGCACGGTCGCCTTCGGCGCAGTCCCACATGGCTGTCCGTACTCGTCCAGGAGTACGACGAGCTCCTCAACCCTCGCTTCGCCGGAGTTCACCTGAGTGAGGGTAGCCGCGGTGAGCCGCGTCGCTGGACCGAGCAATCACGGACCCGGAGGGGCGCCTCCTCCGCCGCCCGGTTTGGTCGATGTGTCTACGCGTACGGCTAGCTTGACTGTGTAGCCGTCGTTGATGTTTCAGGTGGTGGTGGCGAGCTGGCTTGCTCCGCCGTCGTCACCGAAGACGTTGTCAGTCGACAAGCTCAGCTGACTCAGGTTGTTCACGGACTGCTCGTAGCCGGTCGTGGCGTACGCCTTGTCGCAGATCGCCTTCGGCAGCCCGAGTTGGGAGGTGGCGATCGCGTTAGTGGAGTTGGTGATGCTCTCTTGGTCGAGATAGACCTCGAAGTGGATGTGCGGCCAGCGACCGGAGTAGCACGCTGGGAAAATGCTCGTGAAGCGGACTATGCCGTCGTCGTCCGAGATTTGCGCTCCGCGCAGGTAGTTCTGGTCCTCGACGCCTTCGGAGTACAGCGAGTACCGCCCTTCGCGGTCGCAGTGCCACACGTAGACCGCGACCCCGGCGAACGCAGATCCCCCGTCCGCGAGGTCGCTGAGTGCAAGCTCCAGAGTCATGGGAATTCCCTGAGCGATGCCGCTGGCGTCTCCGAAATTGGATCGGATGTCGCTGCGGACGATGCCGCTCTCCTCGAGAACGTCCGGCCCGTTGGAGCCGTCACCGGGGTACGGGCCCGCGGTCTCGTCGGGGATCTCGCCGGTCGCTTCGGTCGTTCCGGACGATCCGGTCGTAGCTGACGTCGTCCCACTGGTTCCCGGGTCGCTGCTGCATGCCGCCAGCCCCAGGGCGAGCGAGCCGAGGCCGAGAACTCGCAGGGCGGAGCGGCGGTCGAGGACCGTCTGGACGTCGAATCCGAGGCCTTGGTCCTGGAGGTCCTCGGTGGGGCGCGGGAGCGGCCGTCCGCCCCACGTCCTGAGGGTCCTGTCTCGACCCGTGCTCAAGGCTCTGTTCACGGTTGCTGCTCTCCGTACCTGAGTAGTCGGGCGAAAGCGGATGACTCACCCGTGCAACGTCAGTCTGGAGACGCACCCGAGGAAGGCGCTGTCCGACACCTGTGCATTCCCTGTGTAGGGATCGACGCCCTGCCCGCAGGGCTCAGTCAGACACGGACGGGCACTGACTCGTAGCCGCGCAGCACGAACGTCGACCGGCGGACCGGGTGGCCCGCAAGCGCGAGAGTCGGGCAGCGGTTCAGCAGGGTCGGCAGCGAGATCTGCAGCTCCATCCGCGCCAAGGGTGCACCGATGCAGTAGTGAAGTCCGGCGCCCGCGGAACTCTCGAGCATCCGGCGCCCGCTGCTGCGCGGATGCCATACCCGCGCGGCACGCGCCGTCCTCTACCCCAGCGTGACCATTGCCTCGGCGACCTCGCCGGCCGCCGCATCGGGGATCGCAGTGGCAGCTTCCTCGAGGACGAGCAGCCGTGCCCCGGGGATCTCGCGCGCGATTGCCTCGCCGTTGCC
>JBDUAP010000387.1:0-2856 GCA_040004585.1 Sporichthyaceae bacterium | reverse complement strand
CAGCCCAGGGCGAGCGCAAGACCGCAGATCAGGACCACCTGCAGCGTCTCGACGGCGAGGACGGCGAGGGTCTTGCCGGCGAGCAGCCCAAAGCGTGGCAGTGGCGAGGCGCCGAGGCGCTTGAGGGCGCCGTAGCGCCGCTCGAATCCGGTGCCGATGGCCAACCCGGTGAACGAGGTGGAGATGACCGCCAGGGCCAGGACACCCGGCGTGAGAAAGCCGACCCGCTCGGTGCGGTCGCCCAGATCCATCGCCTTGGTCCCGGCGAGGACCCCCAGCACCAAGAGCGGGATGACGATGGTGAGCAGCAACTGTTCGCCGTTGCGCAGCATCATCCGCAGCTCGAGCCCGGCCTGGGTCACCACCATGCGGGGGAGCGATGCCGCCCCGGGGGCGGGCGCGTAGGTCGTGGTCACGGGCGTAGGCCTCGTCCGGTGAGTTCGAGGAAGACGTCTTCGAGGGTGCGCTTGTCGACTTCAGGCATCACGCCCCGGGCCGCGCACCACGAGGTGACGATCGCCAGCAGCTGCGGGTCGAGGAAGCCGTCGACGACGTAGTCACCCGAGCCCACCTCGCGGACCCGGCTGCCGTCGGGCAGCTCCGCCTGAAGGAGCATGGCCTCTTCGGGTGTCGGGCCGGAGAACCGCAGCGTGCTCTGCGTTCCGCCGGCCACCAGGTCGCGTGGGCTGCCGGTGGCCACCACTCGACCGCGGTCGACAACGACCACCTTGTCGGCCAGCTGCTCCGCCTCGTCCATGAAGTGCGTGCTCAGCACCACCGTGACCCCGTCCCGGCGCAGGTCCCTGAGCAGCTCCCAGGTCGCGTGCCGGGCCTGCGGGTCGAGCCCGGCCGTTGGCTCGTCAAGGAAAACCAGGTCGGGGCGCCCGACCACCGCCATCGCCAGCGACAGCCGCTGCTGCTGACCGCCCGAGAGCCGGCGGTAGGCCGTGTTGCCCACGCTGCTCAGCCCGACCTGCTCCAGCAACGCGTCGGCGTTGAGCGGATGAGCATGCAGAGCGGCGATGTGCCGGAGCATCTCCCGGGCCTTCACCGCGGGATAGACCCCGCCTGCTTGCAGCATCACCCCGACGCGGGGCCGGAGCCGGCGACCATCGCGCCACGGGTCCAGCCCCAGCACCCGGACCGACCCGCCCTGCGGCCGCCGGTAGCCCTCGCAGGCCTCCAGCGTGGTGGTCTTGCCGGCTCCGTTAGGCCCGAGGACAGCGGTTAGGGTGCCGGCGGCCACGTTCATGGTCAGCCCGTCCACAGCCACCGTCTCGCCGTACCGCACCACGAGGTCGCTCACCTCTACCGCAAGCACGGACATGCGGGGAGTGTACGAACCCGCGCCGAGCCCCCTTTTCCCGGTGATCATGCATTTCCTGCGCCCTCTCTCCCCGTGATCATGCAGTTCCTGGGGGGTTTGCGCTGGTCTCCCAATTAGGTCACACTGGTGTTGTGAAATTCGCGGGTACGACGGGTGAGGCCGCTCCGGCCGTCATTCCCGACGTCCCCACCGGCCACGAGGCCCGCACCCGCGACCGCATCGCCCGCTCCATCCTCGAGAACGGCCCGTCCACCGCCTCAGTGCTTGCTGAGCGCGTCGATGTGACCGCGACCGCTGTCCGCCGCCACCTCGACGCCCTGCTTGCCGACGGCCTGATCGAGGAGCGGGAGCCCCGCACCACGGCTGCTCGCGGTCGCGGCCGTCCGGCCCGGCTGTTCGCGGTGACCGATGCCGGCCGTGACTCGTTCGACCAGGGCTACGACGACCTCGCTGCAAGCGCGCTGCAGTTCCTCGCGCAGCACGGCGGTCGCGAAGCGGTTGCCGTGTTCGCCCGTCAGCGCGTCGCCGAGCTCGAGGCGCGCGACCGGCTGGTCGTCGAGGCGGTGCCCGCGGACGCGCGCACCGAAGCGCTGGCTGCTGCCCTCTCGGGTGACGGCTACGCCGCGACCACCCGGACCGCACCCGGCCCGGGCAGCACCCTCGGGAAGCAGCTGTGCCAGCATCACTGCCCGGTCGCGCATGTGGCCGAGAAGTACCCCGAGCTCTGCGAGGCCGAGACCGAAGCGTTCGCCCGGCTGCTCGGCACCCATGTGCAACGCCTTGCCACGATCGCCCACGGTGACGGTGTCTGCACCACCTATGTCCCGCGAACCACGAACCTCCCCAGCCCCGCCAACCGGAGGACAGCGCAGTGACCACGATTCCCGAGACCACCCAAGCCGAGATCGACGGCCTGGGCCGCTACGCGTTCGGCTGGTCCGACCCAGACTCCGCCGGAGCGACCGCGAAGCGCGGCCTCTCCGAGGAGGTGGTGCGCAACATCTCCACGCTGAAGAGCGAGCCCGAGTGGATGCTCAAGATGCGGCTCAAGGGCCTCCGGCTATTCGGCAAGAAGCCGATGCCGACATGGGGCTCCGACCTGTCGGGCATCGACTTCGACAACATCAAGTACTTCGTGCGCTCCACCGAGAAGCAGGCGACCTCCTGGGACGAGCTGCCGGCCGACATCAAGAACACCTACGACCGGCTCGGCATCCCCGAGGCCGAGAAGCAGCGCCTGATCGCGGGCGTAGCGGCGCAATACGAGTCGGAAGTGGTGTACCACCAGATCCGCGAGGACCTGGAGGAGAAGGGCGTCCTCTTCCTCGACACCGACACCGCGCTGCGGGAGCACGAGGACCTGTTCAAGGAGTACTTCGGCTCGGTGATCCCGGTCGGCGACAACAAGTTCGCCGCACTCAACACCGCGGTCTGGTCCGGTGGGTCGTTCATCTACGTGCCGCCCGGCGTGAAGATCGACATCCCGCTGCAGGCCTACTTCCGCATCAACACCGAGAACATGGGCCAGT
>JBDUAP010000386.1:0-2858 GCA_040004585.1 Sporichthyaceae bacterium | reverse complement strand
AGCATCAGGGCCTGTGCCAGCCACGGCCGACGCCGGCCCCGCCACTGGTGGTCGCGCCACTGCTCCAGAAGGTCGCCATAGTGCACGCCGGCCGGGCAGACCGGCTCGCAGGCGCGGCAGCCCAGGCAGAACGACGACTCCTCGCGCAGCCGCGGGTCGTCCTCGTCCAGCCGCCCGGTCTCCAACGCGCGCATCAAGGTGATCCGGCCACGCGGCGACGAGCCCTCGTCTGCGGTCAGGGCGTAGGTCGGGCACACCGGCAGGCAGAACCCGCACGAGATGCACCGGTCGAGCAGGTGCGGGTCGAAGATGCCCCGGGCGGCGGGGACGGCGGGCTGGTCTGCAGCTTGCGTCACGAGCCGAGCTTCCTCGGGTTGAGGATGCCCGCCGGGTCGAAGGCGAGTTTGATCCGGCGCAGCAGGGCCATCTGGTCGGCGCCCAGGCAGGCCTCGAGGAACGGCAGCTTTGCCGCTCCGACCCCGTGCTCCCCGGTGATGGTGCCTCCGAGGTCGATGGCTGCGGCGAAGATGTCGGCGAAGGCTTTGTGCACCCGCTCGATCGCCGCCATGTCGCGCTGGTCGACGACCGACGTCGGGTGCAGGTTTCCGTCGCCGGCGTGACCGAAGGTGGCGATCGGAACGTCATGTCGATCGGCGATCTCGTTGATGCGGTCGACCATCTCCGCCAGCCGTGGCCGGGGAACCGTGGCGTCCTCAAGGATCGTCAGCGTCCCCAACCGCGACAGCGCGGGCAACGAGCACCGTCTGGCTTCCAGTAGCGCCTCGGACCGTGCCACGCTCTCGGCGAGGGTCACCTCCAAAGCATCGTTGGCCATGCAGAGGTCGCCGATGCGGCCCAGGTTGCGGTCGACGGCGTCGGCCGCACCGTCGTCGCCGAACAGCAACAGCGCCCCGGCATCTAGGCGCAGGCCGAGTTGCGCGTATTCCTCGACAGCGCTGATGCATTTGGCATCAAGGAACTCCAATGTCGCGGGCACGATCCCATCGCGGATCACCGCCGTGACCGCGCGTCCCGCGTCGGCCAAAGTCGGGAAGTAGGCGACACCGGTATTCGTCGTCGCCGGCATGGGCAGCAGCGCGACGGTGAGTTCGGTAAGGACGGCGAGCGTCCCCTCCGAACCAGTCAGCAGCCGGGTCAGATCGTAGCCTGCGACGTCCTTCCAGAGCCGCCCACCCGTGCGGATCACCTCGCCGGTCGCTAACACGGCCTGCGTACCCAGGACGTAGTTGCGGGTGACGCCGTACTTGAGACCGCGCAGCCCGCCGGCGCAGGTCGCGACGTTGCCGCCGACGGTCGACACCGTACGGCTGCCGGGGTCCGGCGCATACAGCAATCCCTGCGCCGCCGCGGCCGCTGAAAGTGCCGCCGTGGTGACACCGGGCTCGACCCGGGCAAGCAGCTCGTCCGCGCTGACTTCCAGGATGCGGTCCATCCGGGTCAGCACCAGGACGATCCCTCCGGCCAGCGGCACGGTGGCGGCGCAAAGGTTCGAGCCGGCCCCGCGCGGCACCACCGGGATTCCCCGGCGGGTCGCGAGGCGCAGCACCGCGGCGATCTCCTCGGCCGTGCGTGGCCAGACGACAGCATCCGGAACGGCGCGGAACACGGGCGTGGCGTCGCGGGCGTAGGGCTCCATGTCGCCAGGCGCGGTCCGGACGTGGTCGGCGCCCACGATGGCCTGGACCTCGGTCAGGACGGCGCGGTCGAGGCTCACGCTGCTACGACGAGAACGTGCAGGGTACGTGGGCCGTGCACGCCTTCGACTCGGTCGAGCTCGATGTCGCTGGTCGCCGACGGGCCGCTGATCCAGGTCAACGGGCGGTCGGCGGTCAACCGCTGCACCGCGGCGGGGACGTCGTCCACGACCTGCTCGGTCCGCACGACACAGACCAGCACGTCGGGGACCAGGCTCAGCGCCCGCCGGCCTTGCTGCGCCCCGCCGTCGAGCACGAAGGTGCCGGTCTCGGCGATGCCCACCGCAGCGCCCGTGAGAGCTCCGTCGACACCGTCCAGGTCTGCGGTGGTCAGCGTTTCCGGATCGCCGTCGCGGGTGACGGTGACGCCGTCCAGTGTCGCCGTCCACTCCGCTGGCGCATCGGCAGCAGTGACGAGCGTGCGCAAGCCATACCGCTCGCAGGCTGCGGCGATCGCGGCCGGCACGTCGGCCGCCGTCACGCGGACCACCTCGGCCCCATAGTCCGCGACCCGCTCCGCGAAGTGGCCGACCAGATCGGGGTGCGGGCGCGACCGTGCGTACGCGCGCGGGATCTCGGCTGTCACCTTCGGTGGCGCGGACGCGAGCGCGTTCCGGATCCTGGCGAGGATCTCCTCGCGGGCGTCGCTGGTCATGACGGGTCGCCCTTCCCGCGCGTATGGGTGCGCACCCACCAGGTCCGGAACGACTCGGCCGGCGGCGCGGGCGCGTCGCGCGCCTGCGTCCAGGCATCCAACCGACGCGGTAGCCGGGAGATGACCCCGCGGCGGCCGAGCAACCGGCCGCCCAGCGAGCCGAGCCGCTCCGCGACCGCCAGGCGTCGGGGCCCGGAGAACATGAACGCGAGTGACTTCATGGCCGCCATCTCGGGGCTGGGCACCCGGTGGTCGCGCTTGTCGTCCACGACCGTCCCGCGCAGGTGGACCAGCACCTCCGGGATGTCGATGCGAACGGGGCAGACCTCGAAGCAGCGCCCGCACAATGTCGAGGCGTAGGGCAGGCTCCGGTCGCGGGCACTGGACGTGCCGTGCTGGAGCGGGTTGAGGATGGCGCCGATCGGCCCGGGATAGACCGACCCGTAGGCGTGCCCGCCGGTCCGCTCGTAGACGGGGCACACGTTGAG
>JBDUAP010000070.1:0-9610 GCA_040004585.1 Sporichthyaceae bacterium | reverse complement strand
CGAGCGCGCCGAACAGCTGCTCGTCGCCGGCGTACATCGTCAGCACGACGATGCCCATCGTGGGGTGGCTCTCGCGTACCGTCTTGGCGACATCGAGCCCGCTGCCGTCGGGCAGCCGCACGTCGAAGATGGTGACGTCGGGTGACGTGTCGGCGATGACCTTGAGTGCTTCGGCGACCGTTCCCGCCTCACCGACCACGGTGAAATCACCGGTCCGCTCGAAGGCGCGGCGCAGGCCTTCCCTGATCAGCTCGTGGTCGTCGACGAGGACGACGGTTGTGGACACATCGACACCCTAGCCCGCAACGCGTGCAGGACCGATGGTGACCGACACGACGGTGCCCCCGTCGTCACGGTTGCTGACCGTGAGCTGCGCTCCGATGCGCTGGGCCCGCTCCCGCATCACCTCGAGGCCGAAACTGTCCGGCCGCGGCACGCCGAGACCGTCCCCGTCGTCCTCCACACGCAATGTCGCGCGCGGTGGGTCAACCTGACAGGTGACCCAGAGATGCTGCGCGTTCGCGTGCTTGCGCGCGTTGGTGATCGCCTCCTGGGCGATGCGCAACAGCTCGGTCTCGGCGTCGATCGGCAATCGGATCGGGGTTTCGTCGAGCACGAGGTGCACGGTCAGCTCGGAGCCGACGCCGACCTGGCGGACGTAGTCCGACAGGGCGGTGCCCAGCCCGGTTGTGGACTGCACCTCCGACCGCAGGTCGAAGATCGAGTGCCGCAGCTCGGTGATCACCCGACTGATCTCGCCGCGCAGCTTCTTGAGGTCGGTCTCCAGATCGGGCAGGAAACGAGCTCGGGCGGCCAAGTCGTCGACGACGTAGCCGAGCGCCGCCAGCTCCTGCGCGATCCCGTCGTGGATCTCGCGGGCGAGCCGGCGGCGCTCCTCGGCCGTGGCCAGCGTGCGGACCTCGCTGAAGAGCAGGGCGGTCTCCAGTCGCAGCGCCTGCACCTCCACGACGGCCCCCGCAGCCTTGAGCTGGTCGGGCTCGAAGGCGGACTCGCTGCGCTCCATCGCCACCAGGCCGAAGGTGCGCAGGCCGATGTGCAGCGGGATGACGGCCGAGAAGCCGGTGGCTCCCTCGGTCAGGGCGGAGTCTCGCCGCACCAGGGCGCTGGCGGCCCATGCCTCGTCGAACAGGGGTCCCTCCACCTGCCAGTCCAGCCGGTCGCCACCCTCGAACGCGATCGGTGTCAGCCGGCCTCCGTTGGACCGCACGTAGACCGCCGCCCGGTCGAAGGCCACTGACCGCCGCACGTGCTCGAGCAGGCCCTGCGCCAGGGTGACCGGGTCCAGGCCGCCGGACAGCTGACGGGACACCATCCGCAGTTGCGACAAAAGGCGGTACGCCGCGCCGTACGCGGCGTTCTCGGGGATCTCCTGGGCTGTCTGAAGGTGCTGCACCCATCCGCCCAGCAGGCCGACGGCCAGGGTGATTAGTCCCCACTGGCTCACCGTGCCCAGATAGCTGGACCAAGACTGGGCCGAGCTCGCAGCGGCTCGGCCGAGCACCAGCGTGAGCACCGCCAGCCCGGACGTCGTCACACCGCCTCGGAAACCGGCGGCCAGGCCAGCGGCCAACGCCGGCGCGATCAGGTAGGGCAGCAGGGCCTCGGGCAGCGGGTTCAGCGCAAGCATCAGCAGGCACGCCAGGATCGCCTCGGCAGTGGGCTGCCACCGCTCGAACCCCTCGTTCCTCAGCGGGATCGACGCGGCCGCCGCGAGGACGACCAGGAGGAGCAGCACCGCGACGTCCTTCGGCTCCTGGCGGCCGACCAGCGTGAGACCGACGGCGACGAGGAGCAGCCCCGCGCGTACGACGAGAATGAGCCGCCGCCGGGAGACGTCGGTCGACGTCCCGACGCGCAGCCCTGGCACGGTCTCCAGGCCCGATCCGCCGCCCCGCCCCGCTGCGGCCAGGGCGTCCCTCACTCGTGTCACCGTGACAGCCGCCCCTGGAAGCTGGTGAAGATCTGGATGACCGCCGGGCCGAGGATGACCACGAACAGCGACGGCAGGATGCAGAAGATCAGCGGGAAGAGGATCTTCACCGGGACCTTCTGGGCGAGCTCCTCTGCCCGCTGGGTGCGCTTGACGCGCATCTCACGGGCCTGCACGCGCAGCACCTGGGCGATCGGGATGCCGAACGAGTCGGCTTGCACCATCGAGGTGATGAAGCCCCGCAGCTCAGAAAGGTCGGTGCGGTCGCCGAGCGCCCGCATCGCCTCGGCACGCCCCAGCCCGATCTGCATCTCCTGCAGCACGCGGGAGAACTCCTCGGCCAACGGGCCCGTGGTGTTGCGGGCGACCTGCGAGAGCGCGGCGTCGAAGGCGAGGCCTGCCTCGACGGAGATGGTCAGCAGGTCGAGCGCGTCCGGCAGCTCGCGGCGCATCTGCTCGCGTCGGTTGTAGCCCTTCTGGTACAGCGCCAGGTTCGGGGCAAAGTAACCCCCGACACCCAAGATGGCGGCGAACCCCAGCATGGGCAGCAGACCCGCGCCCAGCACCAGGGGCAGCGCAAGCCCGAGCAGGGATCCGACGAACAGCCCGAGCATCTTGAAGGCGACGACGCGGTCCACGTCCCAGGCCGGCGGGTTGCCGGCGAGCTCGAGTCGGTGCCTGATCCGGCTGACATGGTCACGGGGCGAGAAACGCTTGCCCAGCTTGGTGAGTCGGGCCATGCCGGGCTCGAGCACGCGTTCGCCGAACGGCTTGATGAGCTCGCGCTGCATCGAGGTCGGAGCAGCGTGGATGGCCTGCACAGCCGCGAGCGAACGGTTCACCTGCTGTCGTTCGGAGGTCATGACCCCGACGGTGGCGAGCACGATCACGATGGCGAAGAAGATGGCAGCCAACCCGACCGTCAGCATCATCGAGTCGGTCATGTCAGACCTCCACCGAGACGGCCTTGCGCATCCACAGCGCGCCGACGGTGAGCAGGACGACACCGACAACAAGGAAGAACACGCCCATCGCGGTGGTCCATAGCGGCCTCAGGTAGTCGGGCCGGGTGAGGAGCAGGTACGTCGAGAAGACCGGCGGGAGCAGCCCGAGGATCCACGCCGAGAGCCGGCCCTCAGCCGAGAGCACCTTCACCTGCCGGCGCAGGCGCTCCCGCTCGCGCAGGGTCGCGGCGACCGTGCTCAGCAGCTCGGCCAGGTTTCCGCCGACCTCGCGCTGGATTTTGATCGCCATGACCACCCAGCCGAAGTCCTTGCTCTTCATCCGGGTGGCGACGCCGTCGAGCGCCTCGTCGATGGGCACGCCGAGGCGCGCCTCCACGAGAGCGCGGTTGAACTCCCCGGTGATCGGCTGCTGGCCCTCACGCACGACCGTGTCCATCGCCTGCGGCATGGAGAAGCCCGCTGACAGGCTTCCGGCGACCATCTGGAGGGTGTCCGGCAACAGGGCGAGGAAGGCCGCTGTACGACGTGCCTCCTTGACGCGCAGGTAGAGCCAGGGCAGCCCCAGCCCCAGGACGAGACCCGCCACGGTCGCCAGGACGCCGCCACCGGACACGAGCAGCAACAGCATGGCCAGCCCGACGGCGACCCCGATGTGAATCAGCATCCACTCAGCGACTCGCAGCGGAACGCCGGCGGCCTCGAGCCGGAGGGCCAGGGTTGCCTCGAAGTCGCGCTGCTGGGCCACTCGGCCGGCGAACTCGACTGCCGAGCGAGCGACCGGACTGCTGCCCAGCGCGGTGCTGCGTGGCTGCTCCTTCTCCTGCTGTCGGCCGGTCAGGGTGTAGAGGGACAGCCGGCGGCGCACCCGGCCCTGTCGCTCCGCGGAGCGGTCGATGGACCGGACCGTGCTGACCAGCAGTACCAGCACGCCGAGGAAGAGCGCACCTAGGGCGATGGGCAACGAGGACTCCGTCACCAGGGTCGCCCTCGCGCTCGCCTTGACGGGGGTCGGGCCGAAGTGATTGTCGGCCGGCGCCGGCTTCGTGTTGATCAGCGTGGTGAAGGCGGTGTGGCTGAGCTCGACACCTCCCGCCGAAGCAATGACGGTGACGTTGGCGGCCTTGCTGGTGATCGTCGGTGGAAGGGTCGCTGTCACCTCGAGCTGGTTGGAGATCACCTGCGCTGTCGTGGTGAAAGCAGCGGCGAGGTCGTCGGCCGCCCCTGTCGCGATGACGCGCCCCCCACCCGCTGTCGCCAGCTGTTGAAGCGGCCGGGCCTGGGTGTTGTCGGAGCCGACGAAGGACACCGCATCCAGCGTGACCTTGGCGGCTCTCACCGCGGCCACTGCGGTGCGCAGCTTTGCCCGGCTGCCCTGGTCTGCCCCGTCGCTGAGGACGAGCACGGTGCGCAGACCCGTCGTACCGGCCGTTGCAACCCCGAGGATGGTGCCGTCGTAGAGAGCAGTGTTGCCGGCGGCCTTCAGCTTCGACACGGCGTCAGCAACCGCCGCGCGGTCGGTCGTCGGCGCGACAGCCACCCGCGCCGCGTCGCCGAACGTAACCAGCCCGACGCGGACGTCGGCCGGGATCGCAGCCAGGAACGCGGCCGCTGCCTTCTTGGCACCGGCGAGACCCGTCTGCTTCATGCTGCCGCTGACATCCATGACGAGTACGGCGGTACGTGTCACGGGCCGGGGTCCTCCGCCCAGCGGCTTGGCCGTGGCCGGCACCTCGATGCCGTCGACCTCGACGCGCACCGTGGCCGCGTCGACCGACTGCCCCGGAGGCAGCTCGCTCGCTTGGAAGACCATCTCGACGGTGCCCTCAGCGCTGGTGATCGCGACGATGCGACCGTTAGCAGCAGCGGCAGCCGGCCCACCGGTGCCGACGAGAACAGCGGCGACGCACATCGCGAAGCTGCCGAGGCGGAGCAGCCGCCTCATCAACGGAACATCTCGAACGCGAAGACGGTCGGGTCGACGGTCACCCCGCTCGACGCGAGCTTCTCCAGGAACTTGGGCCGCAGGCCGGTGGACTTGAGCGAGCCCAGCGTGTGGTCGTTGTCGTCGAAGCCCGGGCCGTGGTCGAAGAGGAACACGTCCTGCAGGGTGATGACCTCACCCTCCATGCCCACGACCTCGGTGACATGGGTGATGTGCCGGGTGCCGTCCTTGAATCGGGCCTGATGCACGATCAGGTCCACGGCCGCCGACACCTGCTCGCGGATGGCGCGCATCGGCAGGTCGACCCCGGCCATCAGCACCATGGTCTCCACCCGGGAGAGCACATCGCGAGGAGTGTTGGCGTGCACCGTGCAGATGGAGCCGTCGTGGCCGGTATTCATCGCCTGCAGCATGTCCAGGGCGGCGGCATCACGGATCTCGCCGACTACGATCCGGTCAGGCCGCATCCGCAGCGCGTTGCGGACCAGGTCGCGGATGGTGACCTCGCCCTTGCCCTCGATGTTCGGTGGCCGTGACTCGAGGCGCAGCACGTGCTCCTGATGCAGCTGCAGCTCGGCGGCGTCCTCGATGGTGACGACCCGCTCGTCGGACGGGATGAACGACGAGAGGACGTTCAGGGTCGTCGTCTTACCCGCTCCGGTGCCTCCGCTGACCAGGATGTTGAGCTTGCCGCGCACGCACTTCTCCAGGAAGTCCGCCACACCGCGCGACATCGTGCCGAAGCCGATGAGGTCCTGCACCCGGTAGGGATCGGCGGAGAACTTGCGGATGGTGAGCAGAGAGCCGTCGATCGCGAGCGGCGGGATGATGGCGTTGACGCGGCTGCCGTCGGGGAGACGCGCGTCGACCATCGGGCTGGACTCGTCGACTCGACGCCCGACCCGACCGACGATTTTGTCGATGGTCCGACGCAGGTGGGCCTCGTCGCTGAATGCGCCCTCGACCTGATGGATGCGCCCGGCCCGCTCCACGAAGATGGAGTCCGGCCCGTTGACCATGACCTCGGTGACGTCGGTGTCGCGCAGGTAGGGCTCGAGCGGACCGTAGCCGAGGATGTCGTCGGCGATCTCCTGGGCGAGGCGGGCCCGGTCGGGACCGGTGAGCGGGGTGTGGTCCTGGGCGAGCACCTCCTGCAGCGTCTGGCGCACCTTCTGCTCGACGTCGCCTTGGGTGAGCCGCGAGTCGTAGAGCTTCGGCCCGAGGCTGTCCAGCAGGGCATGGTGCACGGTGCGCTTGAGCTCGGCGAACGGGTCGAGGACGCGGCGCGGCCGCGGCGCGACGTCCTCGAGCGCCTGTCCCGGGCGATCCGGGGTGACGCGGTCCCGCTGGGCCGCGGCCAACCGGTCCGCGAGACTCATGGAGTCTTCGCTTTCCTTCTCAGCACGCCGCGCCGGTCGGTGCGCAGCTCCGGCAGGATGTCGCCGGCGCCGGCGTTGCCCTGAGTGACCACCTGGCGCTCGGCGAATGCCTTGATGGCCTGGCTGACAGGGTGCTTGGGGTCGTCCAGGACGATCGGGACACCACGGTTGATCGACGCCGGGACGTCACGTGAGCTCGGAACCTGCAGGCTGATCGGCACCTTGAGCGTCTTCTCGACCTCGCTCAGTGCAAGGCCGACCTTGGAGTCCGACCGGTTCAGGACGATCCGCCACCGCTCGCGGGGGTAGTTGAGCAGCTCGAGCGTCTCGAGCGTCAGCTTGAGGTTCTTCAGCGCAGGGATGTCCAGCGTCGCCATCAGCGCCACCAGGTCGCTCTGGTCGAACGCGGCGAGCACGTGGTCGTCGAATGCGGGCGGTGTGTCCACGACGACGTAGTCGAAGTTCTGCTTCAGCAGCTCGAGGATCGCGGTCACGAGCGAGGCGGGGATGGACTCGGCGTGCCCGGGCTCCACCGGAGCGACCAGGGTGGTCAGCCCGGGGGAGTGCGGTGTGAGCAGTGACGCCAGCGCCTGCGCGTCCAGGCTGCCGGCCAGCGGGACCGCGTCGGCGATCGTGTGGGCCGGGAACAACTGCAGGGCGATGGCGACGTCACCGAAAGCGAGGTCGAGGTCGACGAGGCAGACCTCACGGCGACCGCCGTCGGCGAGGGCTGCGGCCAGGTTCGTCGCGACCGTGGTCTTTCCGCAGCCGCCCTTCGCCGAGAAGACGGTGACCAGGACACCGCGGCTGGAGCCGTCGCCCTCGCTCTGCGCGCCGACCGTCTCGCGCAGGGCGCGGGCCAGCTCACGGCACCGTCGCACGGCTGCGGTCAGCCCAGCCAGGTCGCGTTCCTCGACCACCTCGAAGATGCCGGCGCGCATGGCGTCGGCCAGAACGGAGGTGTCCACGCGGCGGCGGACCAGGATCACGCCCAGGCTGGGCCGCGTTACGCGCATCGAGCCGGCCAGGTCGAGCGCCGAGCGGAGGTCGATGTTGGGGCCAAGGATGACGGCGTCCTCGGTGAACTGCGTCTCCAGATGACGGCGAAGGGAGTCCATCGTGGGCAGGACGACGCTGTCCAGGCCGAGGGCGGCGTGCAGCATCTCGGCGGTGTTGGGGTCGAGGTCGACGATGGCGGTCATGTCAGTCGAAGAGGTTCTCGGCGGACACGCCGTTGTCGGACCTGTCGACCTTGGAGTCGCGGGTCAGCAAACCGAAATACATCTGGCCGTGCTGCGAGCCGTAAACGACCTTCTGGGCCTCGGACTGGCTCACCGCGAGCGTGAGCAGGGCCTTGGGTAGCTCTTCGGTCTGGGTCTGCCCGGACGCCGTCGTGGTGGTCGAAACCACTGTGGTCGCGCCGGTCGCGATGACCTGGACCTTGGGCAGCAGGACCCGGGTGACCTCATTGTCCGCCCCGCGCCCGCTCTGGATCGTCAGGAAGATCGCCACCTCGGAGCCGGGGGAGACGAAGCCGGCCACGCGGGCTGGGTCGGCGAGCTGCACGCTGACTGCCAGCTTGCCTTCCGGAATCGGCAGGTTGCTGGTGTTACCCGGCTGGCCGAACTTGCCCTCGATGATCTGCTCCCCGACGAAGATCGGCGCGAGGGCGACCTTGTCCGCGATCGGTGTGATGTCGCTGAGCGCGCCGGGTGCGACTGACGCTCGCGAAAGGGTGCGCTTCTCCAGGGCCCCCGCGCTCTGCGCCTCCGCCGCCGTCGTCCCAGCGGCGATTGGCGCCGTGGCGACCAGGATCTTGACCGGCTGCTGGTCGGCGAGGGCGCGGTCGTTCACGCCGTTGACGTAGAGAAAGACCATCGTGGTCCCCACGGCCGCCACGGCGAGCGCGGCGATCAGGAGAAAAGTACGGCGGCCCATGGTTCCTTCAATCGGTCGTTTGGCGGCCAGGTTGAGCCGGACGGCCACCACGATGGGCCGGGAACGCCGTGTCGTTCCGTCCCATCTGTCCCCGAGCTGTGGCCCACGACCCGTCCCGCGCCAGTGTGACGGATGAGACGGTAGCGATCTGCAGGGCGCGCGGAGGCGGTTTGACCGAATCCTGGCCTTTGCGGTCGCTCGGATCAGCCCGCGGCGACCGCATGCACCACCCGGGCGCGGACCCTCGGGTCGTGCCACAGCCGGGCGCTCGCCAGCACGTGCCGGACGCTCAGGAGCACGAACGGCAGTGCCAGCAGCGCCGGAAAGCGCCAGTCCGACGATGTCGATGCGGTTGAGAAGAGGACCGCCAGCAGCGTTGTCGACACGGCCAAGCGGGCCGAGTAGGCCGCCATCACGCCGGGCGGGGCCGGCGTGTCGCGCGGCCCGCGCAGGTCGGCCCGGTGCGGTCGGGTGATCGAAAGTCGCATGCACGTCGACACCACCCGGAGCACGGTGACCAGCGCGCAGGCGGCCAGGGCAACCGCCTGAGCCGTGGTGGGTGGCGGTCCATCGACCCTGACGCTGCCGGCCAGCAGCGTCAGAGCGACGGCTAGCAGGCAAACCTCGGTGGTGACGACCGCCTTCGCCCAGAAGGCGACCGCAGGTCGGGCCGGCAGCGAGTCGAGCCACACCACACCGGAACCGTCCAGACAGAACGCGTTGACCCCGAACAGCAGCCCGGCGCCGGCGGCGACCAGCCCGGGCAGCAGGACGAGGGTGGACCAGTCCAGGGCGGCTGCCGCCGCGGCCAGGCCCGGCAACAGGGACAGGACGAGCAGCCCACGTCGCAGCGACGTCGAGCGCAAGATGCTGGACCGGTCCAGGGCGAGCTGCTCGCGCAGCGGGCCGCTTGCACCGCGGCGCCGTCGTACGGCTCGGCGCCCTGCCCGACCGGCCAGCAGCGGCTGGCGCAGGCCCCACTCGCACCAACGCCGGCCGGCGAGAAACATCAGCCATGCCGCGACGGCTAGTGCCGAGGTCACCGCTGCCCAGCTGCGGTAGTCGCCGACGGCGCCGTCGACCAGGCCGATCACCACCCACGTCGTCGGCGAGGCATCGAGGACCGTGCTGACCCGACCGGTGACGACGAGTGCGAGCCCGGCAAGTCCGGCAAGTGCCGCCAGCGCCCGGGTGACCACCCGCCCCTGCGGCCGCTGGCGGACCCCGACGACGAGCTCGCCGAGGGCCTGCCCGGCGACGGTGACCAGGGCGACGTAGGCAAGGCAGGTGGCGAGGGCGAACGCCAACCCCGTGGGGTCGGCGACGAGGTAGGAGGTGACGCCGAGCAGCCCGACCAGCTGACTGGTCCACGCCAGGTTGAGCGGGCTCAGGGCGAGCGAGCCGACGTACGCCGTGCGCGGCGTGATCGGGTAGG
>JBDUAP010000069.1:0-9628 GCA_040004585.1 Sporichthyaceae bacterium | reverse complement strand
GGAGACGATGCGCGAGTGTCTGCAGGACGTGTTCGACCTTCCCGGGCTGGTCGGACTGATGCGCGACGTCGAGGCACGGCGGGTGCGCTTCGTCGAGGTAGAGACCGCGCAACCGTCGCCGTTCGCGCGGTCCCTGCTGTTCGGTTACGTCGCGCAGTTCCTCTACGAGGGTGACTCGCCGCTCGCCGAGCGACGAGCGCAGGCCCTCTCGCTCGACTCGTCGCTGCTCGCCGAGCTGCTCGGGCAGGCCGAGCTGCGCGAGCTGCTCGACCTCGACGCCGTGCTCTCCCTCGAGCGCGACCTGCAGCGGCTCTCCGACGACCGCCGATCGCGCGACATGGAAGGCGTCGCCGACCTGTTGCGGCTGCTCGGCCCGCTGAGCACGGCAGAGGCAATCGAGCGTGGCGCGGAGCCCGGCTGGTTGGCCGAGCTCGAAGAGGCCCGGCGGGCGATCCGGGTGCGCGTCGCGGGCGAGGAGCGCTGGGCGGCCGTCGAGGACGCCGGTCGCCTGCGTGACGCACTCGGCACCCCGTTGCCCGTCGGGGTGCCCGAGGCGTTCCTCGAACCGGTGCGTGACCCGCTGGTGGATCTCGTCGCCCGCTACGCCCGCACCCACACGCCGTTCCACGTCAACGCCGTCGCGGAGCGGTTCAGCCTTGGTGCCGCGCTGGTGCAGCAGGCGCTGGAGCGGTTGGCGGCGGCCGGCCGGGTCGTGCACGGCGAGTTCCTGCCCGGCGGCGCGGGCACCGAGTGGTGTGACGCCGAGGTGCTGCGCACCCTGCGACGGCGCTCGCTTGCCGCGCTGCGGCGCGAGGTCGAGCCGGTTTCCGCCGACGCGCTCGCTCGGTTCCTGCCGGTGTGGCAGCACGTCGGCAGCAACCTGCGCGGACCCCACGGCGTGCTGCGCATCGTCGAGCAGCTGCAGGGCGCACCTATCCCGGCCTCAGCGTTGGAGAGCCTCGTGCTCCCGTCACGTGTGACCGGCTACGCGCCGCCGATGCTCGACGAGCTCTGCGCGGCCGGCGACGTGCTCTGGGCAGGGCACGGCTCGCTGCCCGGGTCCGACGGCTGGGTCTCGCTGCACCTGGCCGACTCCGCACCGCTCACGCTGCCCGAGCTGTCGGGCGACGCAACGATGACGCCGCTGCACGTCCAGGTCCTCGCCGCCCTCGCCGGTGGCGGGGCTTTCTTCTTCCGGCAGCTCTCCGACGCCATCGGGTCCACAGCTGACCCCGAGCTGGTCGCGGCGCTCTGGGACCTGCTCTGGACCGGTCACCTGACCAACGACACGCTCGCCCCGCTCCGCACCCTGATCGGCGCCGGCGGCGCCCACCGGGCCAAGCGGCCGGCGCCACGCGGCCGCTACGGCCGCGGTCGACCGGCAATGCCTAGCCGCACCGGACCCCCCACCGTGGCCGGGCGATGGTCCCTGCTGCCGCAGCGCGAGACCGACACGACTCGGCGTGCGCACTCCCTCGCCGAAACGCTGCTCGACCGGCACGGCGTGGTGATCCGCGGTGGAGTCATGTCCGAGCGGGCACCGGGCGGGTTCGCTGCGGTCTACCGCGTGCTGGCCGCGTTCGAGGAGACCGGTCGCTGTCGCCGGGGCTATTTCGTCGAGGGGCTGGGTGCCGCGCAGTTCGCATTGCCCGGTGCCGTCGATCGGATGCGGGCGATGGCCACCGCAGCCGAGCGCGACGACCGGCCACAGGTCGGCACCCGCGCGGTGCTGCTCGCCGCCACCGATCCAGCCAACCCGTTCGGCGCCGCGCTGCCGTGGCCGGGCCGCGGCGAAGACAGCGGGCACAAGCCCGGCCGCAAGGCGGGCGCCCTGGTCGTGCTCGTCGACGGTCGACTGGTGCTATACGTCGAGCGGGGCGGTCGCACGTTGCTCACCTGGTCCGACGAGCCCCACCTGCTGCAGCCCGCCGTCGACGCGCTGGCACTCGCCGTACGCGAAGGACACCTCGGCAAGATCACCGTCGAGCGCGCGGACGGCGTCGGGGTCCTCGACTCGACCCTCGGCGCGGCGCTAGAGTCGGCCGGCTTCCACGCCACGTCCCGCGGGCTTCGCTTGCGCAGCTGACTGTGCCCATCGATCAACGCCCGCCGCTCACCTCGAGAAATGACCCGGTCACGTAGGACGCCTGGTCGGAGAGCAGCCAGAGGATCGCCTCGGCCACCTCCTCGGCCGTCCCGCCGCGCCCCATCGGCACGGACGGACCGAGCCGCCCGACCCGGCCGGGCTCACCGCCGCTGGCATGCATCTCGGTCTCGATCAGGCCCGGTCGCACCGCGTTCACGCGGATGCCGGCCTCGGCGACCTCTCGGGACAGCCCGATCGTCAGCGTGTCCACCGCCGCTTTCGAGGCCGCGTAGTCGACGTACTCCCCTGCGCCACCCAGCACCGCTGCGCGCGAGGACACGTTCACGATCGCGCCGCCGAGGCCCCCGTTGGCCGTAGACATTGCACGCACCGCTTCGCGCGCACAGAGGAACGCGCCCAGCACGTTGACGGCGAGGATCCGCTCGATGCGTTCGGCCTTCAGGTCCGCGACCCTCGACTGCCCGTCCAGCACCCCCGCGTTGTTGACGAGGCCGACCATCCGCCCGAGCTCGGCCTGAGCGGTCGCGAACAACCGCACCACGTCTGGCTCTTTGGAGACGTCAGCCGGTACGGCGAGCGCGCGCACCCCTGTCGCCTCGATGTCCGCGATGACGGCCTGGGCCGACTCGGCCCGCTCGCGGTACGAGATGCACACGTCGTACCCGTGCTCGGCCGCAAGGCGCGCCGTCGCAGCGCCGATGCCGCGACTGCCACCGGTCACCAGCACGAAACCGTTCGCAGCGCCCATGCCTGGCAGTCTGTCGGACGCGCCACACCGCCGACACCCGCGTTGTGTCCGAAGTGGCCAGCGTGGCTACCCGCACGGTTGTTCGGACACAACAGGAGTGGGATAGGTGGGTGGGTGGGTCGTCAGCGGCGGCCGTAAAGGAAGCGGCGGAACAGCCGCGTCATCCGGGGCATGACCACCCAGGTCATCAACCCGGTCAGGGTGGCGGAGAAGACCAGCACGCGCAGGACCAGCGGCCAACCGGTCAGCAGTGGCAGAACCAGCACGTTCATCAGCAGCACGAGCGGGATGATGGCCAGGATCGTCACCGTGGCCATCTTCCACTTCGGCGGTGCGGGGGCGGTGCGGCCCGGCAACGAGAACCACGTCTCCAGCCCGGACACCCGCTGCACGCCGGTCTCCTCGGCGAACTCCTCGGCCTTGTGCAGCCAGTGGGCGCGCTCCGGCGAGGCCTCCCATCGGTGCAGCGACTCGTCGTCGGCGAACCGGTAGACGACGTGCCAGTCATGACCCATCTCGTTGGGCCGCAGGATGCCGGCGCCGAGGAAGCCGGGGAACCGGCTGGCGCAGCCGATGATCCCGTCGTACCACCTCTCGAACTCCTGCTCCCGGCCGGGAGCGACACGGCGGGCGACCGTGACGGTCACCTCCTCCGGCTCGGAGGGCGTAGCGGCGGAGCGCTCGGTCACGCGGCTCATGATGTTGATCACCCCCGTGTAGCAACGGGCCGTGCGCGCTTCATCCCGCCGCTGCGGGAGAGCATGGTCACATGCCCGAGGGTGACACGGTCTGGCTGGCGGCGCGACGCATGCACGACGCGCTGGCCGGGCGAACCCTGACCAAGTCCGACTTCCGGGTGCCCCAGCTCGCCACCGTCGACCTGGCCGGGCAGACCGTGCAGGAGGTGGTCAGCCGGGGCAAGCACCTGCTGACCCGGATCGGCACCGACCTGACGCTGCACACGCACTTCATGATGGACGGGTCGTGGCACCTCTACCGGCACGGCGAGCGGTGGCGGGGCGGGCCGGGTCACCAGGTGCGGGTGCTGCTCGAGACGAGCGAGTGGCAGGCCGTGGGCTTCCGCCTGCCGGTGGTCGAGCTGCTCAAGCGCAGAGAGGAAGGCAATGCGGTCGGGCATCTCGGGCCAGACCTGCTCGGCCCCGACTGGGACCTCGACGAGGCGGTACGACGGCTGCTGACCCAGCCCGACCGGCCGATCGGCGAGGCCCTGCTCGACCAGCGCAACCTGGCCGGCATCGGCAACGTCTACAAGATGGAGGTCCTGTTCCTGCAGGGCGTGTCCCCCTGGGCACCGGTGGGCCGCGTCGGCGACCTGCGGCGGCTCGTCAGCCGGGCCCAACTGCTGCTCGAGCACAACCGCAATGAGCCGGCTCAGGTCACGACAGGCGACGCCCGGCGCGGCCAGCACCATTGGGTCTACGGCCGCGGCGGCCAGCCCTGCCGCCGCTGCGGCACGACGATCCTGGTCGCCGAGCAGGGCGACCCAGCATACGAGCGCGTGACCTTCTGGTGCCCGCGCTGCCAGCCGGAAGCGGCCTAGAACAACGACCGCCCGTCCACACCCCCGTTGGAGATGGGGTGGACGGGCGATCGTTGGCTGACTAGTACCCGCATCGGCGCGAGATCAAGCCTGCGGAAGGGTCAAGCAGCGACGTTGGTGACGTGCATCGGCCCCGGCTCGGCCGGCGCGGGGACCACGGGGATCCCCTCGGCGAGGGCGAGATGGTCGCTGACCTCGCGCATGACCTCGGACATCGGCACATCGAGAGCGTCACAGATGGCGCCGAGCAGCTCGGAGGAGGCTTCCTTCTGGCCGCGCTCGACCTCGGACAGGTAGCCGAGGGAGACCCGGGCAGCCGCGGACACCTCGCGCAGAGTGCGCTCCTGGGCACGGCGGCGCTCGCGGAGGACGTCACCGAGCAACCGGCGGAGCAGGATCACGGGCCCTCCCTAGGGTCGCGGGTGACAAAACGGTCGATAGATGGTGCTGACAGTGCATCCACCGTACTCGTCGGCACGCTCATCCTCCGAGTAGACACGTCGGACGCTCTTCATCGGGGTGTAACGCTGTAATCATGCCTCGCTCTTCCCCTCTATGTCGAGGGAGGTGTCCAGCTCCTGGACGACCAGGGCGAGGGCAGCGCGGACCGCCTCCTGGCGCACCTTCCGGCGACCGCCGGCCAGGGTCAGCGCCAGCAGCCGCTCCGGCCCCGCCCCCACCAGAGCCACGAACACGGTGCCCGGCGGCTGCCCGTCCTGCGGGTCCGGTCCGGCGACACCGGTCAGCGCCACGGCGTACGTCGAGCCGAACCGCGCCCGCACGCCATGGGCCATCGCCGCGGCCACGTCGGGGTGCACCGCGCCGTGCTGCGCCAACAGGTCCGCGTTGACCCCGAGCAGGCTCGTCTTCGCGGCGGACGCGTAGGCCGTGATCCCACCGACGAACGTCGCCGAGGATCCGGCGATGCTGGTCAGCTCGGCGCCGAGCAGCCCGCCGGTCAGCGACTCGGCCACAGCAATGGTCGCGCCAGCAGCGAGCAACAGCCCGTGGACGTCGCGCGCGGAGGATTCCATGGACCGACTGTGTCAGGCCCGTCGGGCCCGCTTGAGAGCGGCCCGTGGGCTGGTCCGCCGCAGGCGCACGGCCCGCGCGACGTAGTCCACCCCGGTCACCACGGTGAGCACCACGGCCACCACCATCAGCCCGACGGCAACCCAATGCAGCGCCTGAGGCAACGGCAGCACGAACAGCCCGATCGCCAGGCCCTGCAAGAGCGTCTTGACCTTGCCGCCGCGGCTGGCCGGCATCACGCCGTGGCGGATCACGAAGAACCGCAACAGGGTCACGCCCACCTCACGGGCCAGCACGAGCACGGTGACCCACCACCACAGCTCGTCCAGCAGCGAGAGCCCGACGAGCGCCGCGCCGATCAACGCCTTGTCGGCGATCGGGTCGGCGATCTTGCCGAAGTCGGTCACCAGTCCGTGCCTGCGTGCCAGGTCGCCGTCGATGCGGTCGGTCACCGACGCGACCGCGAACGTCACGAAGGCCGCCACCCGCCAGGAGTTGTCCGCGCCCTCGTCGTGCAAGAGCTGGACGAGGAAAACCGGCACCAGGACGAGGCGCAGCACGGTGAGCGCGTTCGCGATGTTCCAGTTGCTCGGTGTGGGGATCGGGTTCACCCGAGCACCTCCGCCAACAGGTCGACGCCGTCGGTCGCGACCACCTTCGCGGCGACGATCCGGCCCACCACGAGCCCCGCGCCGATCACGGTGGTCCCGCCGTCGACCTCCGGTGCCTGATGGGCCGCCCGCCCTTCACCAACCCCACGGGTGAGGGACTCGACCAGGACACAGACGGTCTCGCCGAGACGCTCCTCCGCCCGCTGCGCGGTCAACTCGTCCGCCAGCGTGGTCACGCGCTCGGTGCGCTCGCGGATCACCGCCTCGTCGTGCTTGCCGTCCAGCGTCGCCGCCTCGGTGCCGTCCTCGTCGGAGTAGCCGAAGACACCGACGGCGTCCAGCCGCGCCCCGATAAGGAACCGCTCCAGCTCGGCCAGGTCGGCCTCGGTCTCCCCGGGGAAGCCGACAATCACGTTCGAGCGCACCCCGGCGTCCGGCGCGGCTGCGCGGATCTGCCCGACCAGCTCCAGGAACCGGTCGGCGTCGCCGAACCGGCGCATCCGCCGCAGCACCGGCCCACTGGCGTGCTGGAAGGACAGGTCGAAGTAGGGCGCGACGCCGTCGGTCGTCGTCATCACCTCGACCAGCGACGAGCGCATCTCCGCCGGCTGCAGATAGCTGACCCGGACGCGATCGATGCCCTCGACGGCGGCGATCTCCGGGAGCAGGGTCTCGAGCAGCCGCAGGTCGCCGAGGTCTTTCCCGTACGACGTGGAGTTCTCGCTCACGAGGACGACCTCGTGGACACCCTGCTCGGCCAGCCACCGGGCCTCGGTCAGCACATCGGCGGGACGCCGGGACACGAACGAGCCGCGGAAGGACGGGATCGCGCAGAACGTGCAGCGGCGGTCGCAGCCCGAGGCCAGCTTCAGCGGGGCGACCGGGCCGCTGCCGAGCCGCATCCGCAACGACCGCGGACCGGACGCGGGTGCGACGCCGTCGGGGAGGTCGGGCCGGTCGACGGCCCCGTGGCCGGGGACGGCGCGGCCCTCAGCAGCCTGCCGGTCCACCGGAGCCAACGGCAGCTGATGGCGCCGGTCACTCGGGACGTGCGGGACGTGTGCCTCGCCGGCCAGGATCCGTCCCAGCCGCGCCGAGATGTCGGCGTAGTCGTCGAAACCGAGCACGGCGTCGGCTTCGGGCAGCGACGCGGCGAGCTGCTCGCCGTAGCGCTCGGCCAGACAGCCGACCGCGACCACGGCCTGTGTGCGCCGGACGCCCTTGAGGTCGGCCGCCTGCAGGACGGTGTCGATCGAGTCCTTCTTCGCCGCGTCGACGAACCCGCAGGTGTTCACGACCGCGACGTCGGCGTCGCCCGCGTCCTCGACCAGGGTCCAGCCGTCCGCGGCCAGCCGGCCGGCGAGCTCCTCGGAGTCGACCTCGTTGCGGGCGCAGCCGAGCGTCACCAGCGCGACGCGGCGCCCCGGGGGGGCAGAAGAGGGCACCTGTTCAGGATAGGTGGCATGTATCACCCTGGTCGCCCGCGAACTCTTCCCTAGGTCCAGCTGGTTTGCCCGCGACGCAGGCCGGCACTCGGAAGGAGACCGCAGATGTCAGCCCAGAAGTCGAGGTGGCCGACCAACAAGTGGATGGCGACCCAGGTGACCGCCGTCGTTGCCCTGCTCACGGGCTGGGTGACCGCGGGAGCGTGGAACAAGACCCTCAGCACAACCGTCATCGGCCTCGTCGGGCAGGCGATCGTGTCCTACATGCTGCCCAACAGCGACGGTCCCGGCGGGGTGCCGGCAAAGGGTGGCCGCCTGCGCACCCGGCGGAGCGTGGCCCGCACAGCTGGCTGATCAGCCGGCAGCGGGGTCCTGCGGTCCGAACTGCACCCGCGCAACCTGGCCGGACTTGCCGGGCGCGCCGACATCGGTGCCGTTGACCGTGAGGCCGACGGCGCCGGCGTTGCCGACGACCAGCTTGACCCGCGCCTTGTCGGTGAACGTCTTCGTCTGGCCGGCCTGCATCACCCCCTGGAACAGCTCCTTGCCGCCGGCAGTGGTGACCTGCAGCCAGCTCCGGCCGTTGGCCCGCACCTGCACCGTGACCCGGCCGCGCGCGGCCTGCGCGACCGCGCTCGGGTTGGTGGGGCTTGGCGATGCCGACGGCCGCGCCGGGGCAGTGTTGCTGACCGCTGGTGACGGGTCGGCCTGGCTGCCCCGACGGTTGGCCCCGCTTCCTCCGGTGACGGCCTGGGCCACGCCGTACACCACGACCAGGACGAGCACGGCCGCCATCGCCGCACTCCAGTTCGGACCGGAGCGACGCTCGCGGTGAGACGCGGCTTCGGACTCGTAGACCGCGGTGGCCCGGGGCGGAGGAGCTTCGCCGTTGGTCTGGTCGAACTCGGCGATCAGCGGGGTCGGGTCGATGCCGACGGTCCTGGCCAGGTTGCGGATATGCCCGCGCGTGTAGAAGTCGCCGCCGCAGAGCCGATAGTCGTCGTGCTCGATCGCGCGAACCAGCGTCTGGCGGATCCGGGTCGAGGAGGCGACCTGCTCGACCGACATC
Source organism: Sporichthyaceae bacterium (assembly GCA_040004585.1). Taxonomy (GTDB): domain Bacteria; phylum Actinomycetota; class Actinomycetes; order JACCUZ01; family JACCUZ01; genus JBDUAP01. The sequence goes on along the minus strand of JBDUAP010000069.1, from coordinate 1,055 downwards.
CCCGCCTGTTCCCGGGCGGTGATCAGCGCCTGGCCGATGGACACCTTGCTACTCCTCCCCCGAACGTCGAACTGACCTCGCCCAGCCGTCCGTGACAGCAACCGGTGGTGTACACGGGCCCCATGAACGACCGACGGACCTCTACGTGAGAGGTCCCTATCTCATCGGCCACGACGGCTCGCACGTTGAGCGGATCAGGGCTAGTCGCCCCGCAGGGTGATCAAGATGCCGTCCAGCTCGTCCGCCTTGACCAGGACGTCGCGGGCCTTGGAGCCCTCGCTCGGGCCAACGACGCCCCGGCTCTCCATCAGGTCCATCAGCCGGCCGGCCTTGGCGAAACCCACCCGGAGCTTGCGCTGGAGCATCGAGGTGGACCCGAACTGGGTGGACACGACGAGCTCGACCGCCTGGCAGAGCAGGTCGAGGTCGTCGCCGATGTCCTCGTCGATCTCCCGCTTCCGGCCGGCCGCGGGGATCACGTCGTCGCGGTAGGTCGGCTGCAGCTGCTCCTTGCAGTGCTTGACCACGGCGACCACCTCGGGCTCGGTCACCCAGGCGCCTTGCAGGCGCATCGGCTTGTTCGAGCCCATCGGGAGGAACAGCGCGTCGCCCTGGCCGACCAGTTTCTCGGCCCCGGGTTGGTCGAGCACGACCCGGCTGTCGGTGAGGCTGGAGGTGGCGAACGCCAGCCGCGACGGAACGTTGGCCTTGATCAGCCCGGTCACGACGTCCACCGACGGCCGCTGCGTGGCCAGCACGAGGTGGATGCCGGCGGCCCGCGCGAGCTGGGTGATCCGCACGATGGAGTCCTCGACGTCACGCGGCGCGATCATCATCAGGTCGGCGAGCTCGTCGACGATGACGAGCAGGTAGGGGTAGGGCACCAGCCTGCGCTCGCTGCCGGGCGGCGCGACCAGCGCACCGGACCGCACAGCGTTGTTGAAGTCGTCGACGTGCCGATAGCCGAACGCCGCAAGGTCGTCGTAGCGCAGGTCCATCTCGCGCACGACCCACTGCAGGGCCTCGGCCGCCTTCTTCGGGCTGGTGATGATCGG
>JBDUAP010000385.1:0-2876 GCA_040004585.1 Sporichthyaceae bacterium | reverse complement strand
GGGACGTTCGCCTCCCGGGCCGCGGTGATGAGCGGCAACGCGATCGCGCTGGCATCGCGCAAGGTGCGCGCGAAGGCGCTGCACATCGCCGGGGAGGCGCTGGAGGCCGATCCGGGCGACCTCGAGATCGTCGACGGCGTTGTACGGGTGAAAGGATCGCCCGCGTCGTTCATCCCGCTCGCGACGGTCGCGGTGCTGTCCAACCCGTTGCGTTACGCCTTCGACGAGGCGTCCAAGGCAGCGACGCAGTTCGCGGTTGGCGACACCACCGGCCCGCCGATCGCGAGGGACCAGGAGCCGGGCCTCGAGGGGACCGACTACTACTCGCCGGTCGGGTCGACCTACGCGAACGGCATGCACGCGGTCCTGGTGGAGAACGACCCCGAGACCGCCGAGATCAAGATCCTGCGCTACTGCGTCGTGCACGACTGCGGTCCGCTGATCAACCCGATGATCGTGGAAGGGCAAGTGCACGGCGGCGTCGCGCAGGGCGTGGGTGGTGCGCTCTACGAGCGGATGGAGTACGACGAGAACGGCCAACTGTTGAACGCGTCGTTCATGGACTTCCTGATGCCGTATGCCTCCGAGATCCCGCACATCGAGATCGACCACCTGGAGACACCGTCGCCGTTGAACCCACTGGGCATCAAGGGCGCGGGGGAGGCGGGTGTGATCCCCTCCGCGGCCGTGTTCGCCGCGGCGATCGAAGATGCCGAGGGTTTCGTGATCCGCTCGATGCCCGTCTCGCCGAGCGAGCTGTTCGAGCTCCGGCAGCGGCACGTGGCCGGGCAGATCCGGTCAGTGCAGAGATTGGCAACGAAGAAGTCAGCAAAGAAGGCGGCGAAGAAGCCGACGGCAGCCAAGAAGCAGCCAGCGCGCAAGCGCACGACCACGAAGAGGACTCCGTCATGAAGGTGACCGGCTCGGCGACCCTGCATGCTCCGCGCGAGAAGGTGTGGGAGGCGCTGAACGACCCGGCCGTGCTGGTTCGGACCATCCCGGGCTGCCAGCAGCTTGAGGAAATCGGGCCGGACCGCTACCGGATGACCGTCACCGCCGGGGTCGCCTCGGTCAAGGGCACCTACCAGGGAGACGTGTCTCTCACCGATCAGGAGCAGCCGGGGTCCTTCACGCTGAAGGCCTCCGGCGCCGGCGCGCCCGGCACCGTCAGCGCCGACGTGAAGGTGACCCTCGCCGAGGCCGACGGACAGACCAGGCTCGACTACGACGCGGACGCGATCGTCGGTGGCGTCGTCGGCGGGGTCGGCCAGCGGGTGCTGTCGGGAGTCGCGAAGAAGACGGCAACGGAGTTCTTCAAGGCGGTAGACGACGTCCTCACCGGCAAGGCGCCGTCGGTCCCGTCGCCGCGCGACGAGGCGACTGCCGGTGAGCTGTCGGCTGCACCGACAACCGGGGTGTTCACCGCTCCGCCGACGGCCGCCGCCGGCGGAGTCGGCGGGGTGGACTTCATCAAGGGTTTGGTCGTCGGTGCGGCGGTGGCGCTTGCCGGCGTGCTGGTCGGCGGTTGGGTGAGCCGGCGCCGCGGCTGACGCGGGGACTGCTTGATCACTGGGGGATAGCCTGAGGGAGCAACCTGGAGGAGGGTCAATGAAGGCGTTCACTGCTGCCGCGATCCAGGTTGCGCCGCTGCCCGGGCCGCTCACGGCCGAGTCGGTCAAGGGCAACGTGGCCAAGGCGGTCGAGTGGGTGGAGCGGTGCGTCGACGCGACCGGCGCCGAGCTCGTCGTCCTGCCCGAGTCAGCCACCACCGGCTTCACACCGGGCATCGGTCCCGATGAGCTCTGGGACATCGTGTCGACCGTCCCGGGCCCGGTCACCGAGCCGGTGCAGGAGGTCGCTCGCCGGCTCGGCGTGCACGTCGTGATCGGCACGTACGAACGGGGCGAGGGCCGGGGCGTCGTCTACAACGCGGCGGTGCACGTCGACCGAGGTGGCGAGGTGGCGGGGGTCTACCGCAAGACCCACCCGTTCTGCACCGAGATGCGTTCGCGCGGCGGCTGGGTCACCCCGGGCGACGAGGTCTGTGTCGTGGAGACCGACATCGGCCGGATCGGCATGATCATCTGCTTCGACGGCGACTACCCCGAGCTGTCCCGCATCACCTCGGTACGCGGCGCGGAGGTCATCGTGCGGCCGAGTGCGTTGCTGCGTTCCGCCGACATCTGGGAGCTGACGAACCGGGCGCGGGCCTACGACAACCACGTCTACGTCGTGGGAGCCAACGCGACCGGGGCTGACCCGGCTGGCGTTCTCTATTTCGGCAACTCGATGATCGTCACGCCAGTTGCCGAGGTTGTCGCACGGGCGGCAACTCACGAGTGCTGGGTGTCGGCCAGGCTCGACCCGGCCACTGCGATGTCCTCGCTTACTCCCGGTTCCAGCGTCCCGCACGTGTTCGACCATCTGGCCGACCGCAACGTCGACCTGATCCGGCGATACGCCGACGACCTGATCAGGCCCGCGGCGACCTCGTTCCCACACAAGGCGCCCGACGGGGAGATCGTCGACTGATGGGTGCGCCTCGACGGATCCGGATCGGCATCGACACCGGCGGCACCTTCACCGACATGGTCGCGCTGGACGAGGGATCCGGCGACATGGTCACGACCAAGACGCCGTCGACGCCGGCCAACCCCGCCGACGGGTTCCTCGAAGGCGTCCGCAAAGTGCTCGGTCTGCTGGGTGCCTCCGGCAGCGACGTGACCGCGGTGAGCCACGGCACTACGGTCGCCACGAACCAGCTGCTCGAGGGCAAGGTCGGCGAGCTGGGTTTCATCACCACGGAGGGCTACGAGTTCGTCCTGGAGATAGCGCGGCAGAGCGTCCCCGACGGCTACGGCAACTCCTACTTCTGG
>JBDUAP010000068.1:0-9664 GCA_040004585.1 Sporichthyaceae bacterium | reverse complement strand
CCTCGCCTCCGGCCCGTACGCCGGCCACCTGTCCCACCCGGGTGACCTTGCCGGCTGGCGAGACCCGCTTGATGAGCGCCGTGTCGCGCTCGCTGACCAAAGCGGACCCGTCGGGAAGGAACGCGAGCGCCCATGGCACCCGCAGACCGCCGGCCACCACACCCGTAACCTTGGCGGAGAGAACCGCCGTGTCCGCGGGAGTCGACGGCTGCGCGCTCGACTCGGAGGTGGTGTCACTCGCCGAGGCCGAGGCCGAGGTTGAGGTCGAGGTCGAGGTCGACGGTGACCGCGTTGGTGCTGCACTCCCGTCGTCCCCGCTGCAGGCCGCGGTCAGGAGGAGGATCAGCGCGCAGAGAACGGCGGCGGGTCGGGTCATCGTCCGAGCCTTCCCTGGCCGGGCGCCGTTCGCTACCTCGCCGGGTCACGAAGGCGGCAAATCGTTATCGCGCGGGGACGTGGCGATGCACGGCGGCTACCTAGACTTCGGGCTGTGACCGATCGGGGCCCGGCACTCGAAGAGCTCACCTCCGAGCGAGACCTCCCGGCGCGGGGGGCGTCGACCCGATCGGTATGGGTTCGCCGTGGCCTTGCCGGCGCTGTGCTGGTGGCGCTGGCCGCCCTCGTCGGCCCGAGCCTGTTGTCACGCGGGGACGAGCCCGAGCGGCCGCGCCCCCGGCCCACCACCTCGCCGCAGCCCACGTCCGAGCCCACCGCGACCGAGCCGCCGCTATCGGCGCTGCGCTGGAGGGTCCGCGGTGACCTGGCGGCCGACGCCCGGTTCACGGGTGCGGCGTTGACCGTCGTGCGCGCTGCCTACCCAGAGGCGGCGAAGGTGCTGTACGCCGGGACGCTGCCCGATGGCAGCCGGATCGCTCTGGTGGGGACGGACGACCCTGACGTGGCCGGCCTCACGTTCCGCACGTCGAACGTGCAAGCGTTGCACGTGCCGGCCGGCGCCGAGCCGGCCGCAGGCAAGGTCAGCTACGCAGAAGCGGTCGAGACCCCCGATGACCTGGCCGGCTGGGCGGGCAGAGGCCCCAGCGGCACGGTTTTCGCGGTCCTGCTCGGTCGCCCTGCGCCCCTCGATGCGCAAGTGTCGACCACGATCGAGTACAGCGACGACGGCACGATCAGCCGGAGTTGGCGGCCGGTGCGGAGCAGGGACGGCTCCGCGATCGTCGACCTCGGCCGCCACACCGATCCGCTCGTGGTGGCGCGCACGACGTACGACGACAGGCGTGGCCTCTTGCTGATGGATGTCGACGGCGCCCTCTCACTCTCCCCGGGGTCCCGGGACGCGATCGCGGCGAAGGTGCGGATCGCCGGAATGGACGGCTCCTACCGCGGCCCGCCTAGCCGCCCCCTGCGCCGCGCCGTTGTCGATGGCACGTGGGCGCTGCTCGACCCCCGGCATGCGGAGATCCGCGTCCTGTGGAGTGGCCGGCCGAGTGCCGGCACGCGTGGCGCGCTGCTGTTGGTGCGCCGAGCCGACGGACCCACGTTCCAGCTGTTCGTCTACCAGCTCGGCGTCGGTGAGATCTACCCCCAGGGTGTGCATCCCGTGCCCTGGGCCAAGGCGGACCTCCTGCCGTGGATAACCCAGACGGGGGAGCCGGGCACGCCGGTGTTGCTGGTTAACCCGAGCGGTAAGGGAACGGCGGTCCTCGACCGGCCCGGTGCCGCGCAACGCCGCGTGCTGATCGGCACCGACGGGCTCGCCAAGCTCAGCGACGACCAGGCCTTCGCCTCGCGAGATCTCTCCGGTTCGAAGATCACGGTGCTCTCGCCGCAAGGGCGCGAGGTGGTCACCACCGACATGCCGGAGTCCGGCGACTTCGACCCCTTCGCTCTCGACTCGCCGTAGGGTTCCCGCGTGAGCGAGACACCCGATCTCAAGCCGCGCAGCCGCAGCGTCACCGACGGGATGGAGCGGGCCGCGGCGCGCGGCATGCTGCGCGCCGTCGGGATGGGCGACGACGACTGGGGAAAGTCGCAGATCGGTGTCGCGTCGTCGTGGAACGAGATCACGCCGTGCAACCTGTCCCTGGCCCGGTTGGCGAAGGCCGCGAAGGAGGGTGTGCACGCCGCCGGCGGCTTCCCACTGGAGTTCGCCACGATCTCGGTGTCCGACGGCATCTCGATGGGGCACGAGGGCATGCACTTCTCCCTGGTCTCCCGTGAGGTGATCGCTGACTCGGTCGAGGTGGTGATGCAGGCCGAACGGCTCGACGGCTCCGTGTTATTGGCAGGCTGCGACAAGTCGCTGCCGGGGATGCTGATGGCCGCAGCGCGGCTGGACCTCGCGTCCGTGTTCCTCTACGCCGGCTCCACACTCCCCGGCCGCGCATCGCTGCCGGACGGGACCGAGCGCGAGGTCACCATCATCGACGCGTTCGAGGCGGTCGGTGCCTGTGCGCGGGGGCTGATCTCGCGCGAGGAGGTCGACGCGATCGAACGCGCCATCTGTCCGGGCGAGGGCGCATGCGGGGGCATGTACACCGCGAACACGATGGCCAGCGCAGCCGAGGCGCTCGGAATGTCACTGCCGGGCTCGGCCGCGCCGCCTGCTGTCGACCGCCGGCGGGACGGCTACGCGCGCGAGTCGGGTGAGGCAGTGGTCGGACTCCTGCGCCAGGGGATCACCGCGCGTCAGGTGCTCACCCGGCCGGCGTTCGAGAACGCGATCGCCGTCGTGATGGCCCTTGGCGGATCGACCAACGCCGTACTGCACTTGCTGGCGATCGCCCGCGAGGCGGAGGTGGACCTGACCCTGGACGACTTCGCGCTCGTCGGTGCGCGGGTCCCGCACCTGGCCGACGTGAAGCCGTTCGGGCGTCACGTGATGACCGACATCGACCGGATCGGCGGCGTGCCGGTGGTCATGAAGGTGCTGCTCGACGCAGGTCTGCTCGACGGCTCCGCGCTCACCGTCACCGGGCGCACGATGGCCGAGAACCTCGAGAGGTTGGATGCCCCCGCCCCCGACGGGACCGTGATCCGTGCTCTCACCAACCCGATCCACCGAACCGGGGGGATCTCGGTGCTGCGCGGCTCGCTGGCGCCCGACGGGGCGGTTGTCAAGAGTGCCGGCTTCGACGACACCGTCTTCGAGGGGACGGCCCGGGTGTTCGACCGGGAGCAGCCCGCGATGGAAGCGTTGGAGAACGGCACCCTTCAAGCGGGTGACGTCGTTGTGATCCGCTACGAGGGACCCAAGGGTGGCCCCGGAATGCGCGAGATGCTCGCGGTCACCGGTGCCATCAAGGGTGCGGGCCTGGGCAAGGACGTGCTGCTTCTCACCGACGGTCGCTTCTCCGGAGGGACGACCGGTCTGTGCGTCGGACATGTCGCACCGGAGGCCTTCGACGGCGGACCGATCGCCTTGGTGCGCGACGGCGACCGGATCAAGCTCGACCTCGCGTCGGCGACGCTCGACCTGCTTGTCGACGCCGACGAGCTCGAGCGGCGACAGGCGCAATGGGCGCCACCGCCGCCGAGGTACCGCAGCGGCGTGCTCGCGAAGTACACGAAGCTGGTGGGCTCTGCCGCGCAGGGCGCGGTCTGTGGCTGACTAGGGGCCGAGCAGCCCGCCCACGAGACCGCCGGCGGCCTCATCCACGACTCCGGTGAGGCCGGTCACCGCCGTGGCGACCGGGGTAGTAACGGGCTTCAGGACAGGGCCGGTCAGCCCGTCCACGGTGCCGGTCACGCCACCGACAACGCCTGCCACCGTGGCGCCGACGTTGGTGCTCGGGCGGGAGCTGCTCGTCGGTCCGGTCGGGCCAGGTGTGCTGCTGGGCGTCGGACCTCCGCCGGACCCGTCGCCGGGAGCAGGCCCGCTGCTCGGCTTGGCTGTTGCCGTAGCTCTGGCTCGAGGCGCGGATCCGGTCGGGTCAGCGCCGCCCGTGGGCCCGCTGGTCTTGAGCTGGGCCGGGTCGTGGGTCGACGTGGCCCGGGTCGAGTGCGAGACCTGGGGGGATGCAAGTGTCGCCGCTGGCGCCGGACCGGTCGCGAGAACCCCGCCGCCCGCGACGACGCCGGTGGCCACTGCGCCGGCGCCGACAACCCGGGCCAGGGTCGCGGCCGGAACCACATGGGTGGCAACGAGCGGCAGGTCGGCGAGCCAGGCCAGCACGCCCTGTGCCCGGCGCAGCTGCGGTGCCGAAACCGAGACCATCGCCCGCACGGCCACCGGGTCGAACTGCGTGCCGGAGAAGCGAATCAGCTCCCGGTAAGCCGCGGCGCGCGAGACCGGCCGCTTGTAGGCACGCGCTGAGGTCATCACGTCGAACGCATCGGCGACCGAGACGATCCGGGAGCCGAGGTGGATCCCGCGACCGGCCAGGCCGTGCGGGTAGCCGGTGCCGTCCCAACGCTCGTGGTGTTCCACGATCACCTGACCCCACTCGCCCAGCCAGGGCAGAAGTGCGCCGGCGATCTCGACCCCGTGCACCGGGTGACCCTGCAGGACGGCCCACTCCTTCTCGTTGGGCTTGCCTGACTTGTTGAGCAGGGAGGCCGGCACGCGCAGCTTGCCGATGTCGTGCAGGATCGCCGCCCAGCGCAGCAGGTCCCGGTCGCGTTCGGGCAGCCGCATCTGCTCGGCGATCAGGTCGGTGAACATCCGGACCCGCTCGGCGTGGCCGCGGGTCGGCCGGTCGTGGCTGCTGAGCGCGGCCACGAGAGACAGGATCTCGGTGGCCACGGCGCTGGGGTCCGCGCCCGCCTTGCGGACCCGGGCCAGCTGCTCCTCGATCGGCCGCCGCCGGATCGCCTCGCGCGCCACCTTCAGGCGGCTCGGCGCCGCTCGCGGGAAGAGCAGGCTGAGGTTGAGCAGCGTCACGAGCGGCAGCAGCCGCCGAGCGCTGCGGTCCAGGACGACCAGGACGGCGGTGGAGAACACGACGAGTTCAGCGAGGTGCAGCGCCTGCTCGGCCCGACCCGAGCTGGCCGGGAGGACCCGGGTGACGCCCCAGGCCGCCGCAAAGGACGCCAGCACGGGACCGAGGAAGACGGCGAGGCGCACTGCGCTTGCCCAGCGCGGACGCGCAGCCCAGCGAACGGCCTCGGGCGTCGGTGCACCCACCGCCACCACCTCCATCGGCCGCCCGAATCCCCTTCTACGAGTCCTCGGCGACAGCGTCTTCGGGCTGCATACGGCGAATGGATGAGGCCGCTCAGCAGCGGGCGGATTGTCCTGTTTTGACCAGTGGTCACCCCATCTCGGATCGCGAGACAGGGCGCTTCCCGCGTTGACACCTGGCCGGGCTGGCCGTCAGCGTGGGCCTATGCACAACCTCGTCGTACTCGAGCTGCGCGCCGGCTGATCACCGCCGAGCGCGCAACCCCTCGTCAGCCCACTCCGGGCCGAGGGGTTTTTTGTTCCCCGCACCACGGGTGGAAAGGGTCCTGATGTCCGAGCAGATCAGCGGAGCGCAGAGTTTGGTCCGCTCGCTGGAGGCGGCCGGCGTCGACACGGTCTTCGGCATCCCCGGCGGTGCCATCCTGCCGGCGTACGACCCGCTGATGGACTCCACGCAGATCCGCCATGTCCTCGTCCGGCATGAGCAGGGGGCCGGCCACGCGGCGGAGGGCTACGCGTTGGCGACCGGACGGGTTGGGGTGTGCATGGCGACGAGCGGCCCGGGTGCCACCAACCTGGTCACCCCGATCGCCGACGCCCACATGGACTCCGTGCCCATGGTCGCGATCACCGGACAGGTGCCGAGCGCCGCGATCGGCACCGATGCGTTCCAGGAAGCCGACATCCGTGGCATCACGATGCCGATCACCAAGCACAACTACCTGGTGACCGACCCGGCCGAGATCCCGCGCACGATCGCCGAGGCCTTCCACATCGCTTCGACCGGACGGCCGGGTCCGGTGCTCGTCGACGTCGCCAAGGACGCCCTGCAGGCGATGACGACCTTCCAGTGGCCGACCACCCTCGATCTGCCGGGCTACCGACCCGTGGCGCGGCCGCACTCCAAGCAGATCCGCGAAGCAGCCCGCCTCATCGTCGAGTCGCGCCGACCCGTTCTCTATGTGGGCGGCGGTGTTCTCAAGGCACGAGCCTGGACCGAGTTGAAGGCACTCGCAGAGCTCACTGGGATCCCGGTCGTGACGACCCTGATGGCCCGCGGTGCGTTCCCGGATAGCCACCCCCTTCACCTCGGCATGCCGGGCATGCACGGCACCGTCGCCGCAGTGACCGCGCTGCAGAAGTCTGACCTGCTCATCACGCTCGGCGCGAGGTTCGACGACCGGGTCACCGGCAAGCTGTCCAGCTTCGCGCCAGGTGCGGCGGTCATCCACGCCGACATCGACCCGGCCGAGATCTCCAAGAACCGCACGGCCGACGTGCCGATCGTCGGCGACTGCCGCGACGTGATCGCCGACCTGGTGATTGCGCTGCAGGCCGAGTACGACGCGGGCCGGCGCGGCGACTACGCAGCCTGGTGGTCCCAGGTCGAGTCGTGGCGCACGACGTACCCGCTGGGCTTCGAGTCACCCGAGGACGGCTCCCTCGCGCCGCAGCACGTCATCGAGCGGCTTGGGCACATCGCCGGGCCGGAGGCGCTCTACGTCGCGGGGGTCGGGCAGCACCAGATGTGGGCGGCCCAGTTCATCAACTACGAGCTGCCGATGACCTGGCTCAACTCGGGCGGCCTCGGCACGATGGGCTTCGCCGTGCCCGCGGCCATGGGCGCCAAGGTGGGCCGTCCGGAGGCAACCGTGTGGGCCATTGACGGCGACGGCTGCTTCCAGATGACCAACCAGGAGCTGGCCACCTGCGCCATCAATGACATCCCGATCAAGGTGGCGATCATCAACAACGGCAGCCTCGGCATGGTGCGCCAGTGGCAGACGCTCTTCTACAACCAGCGCTACAGCAACACCGACCTGGGCGGCGGGGCCAGAGCCGCCGGCACCGCGGAACGAATCCCCGACTTCGTCAAGCTGGCCGAGGCCTACGGCTGCGTCGGGCTGCGCTGCGAGCAGGCCGCGGACGTCGACGCCACCATCGAGAAGGCCATGGGCACCAACGACCGGCCCGTGGTGGTCGACTTCATCGTCCACCAGGACGCGATGGTCTGGCCGATGGTGCCCGCGGGGACCAGCAACGACGAGATCCAGGTGGCCCGCGACCTGGCGCCGCAGTGGGACACCGAGGCCGGGGAGGTCCGCGAATGAGTCGACACACGCTCTCCGTGCTGGTCGAGAACAAGCCCGGCGTGCTGGCCAGGATCGCCAGCCTGTTCTCGCGCCGCGGCTTCAACATCGACTCGCTTGCGGTCGGCCCGACCGAGGACGACGACGTCTCGCGGATGACCATCGTGGTCAATGTCGAGGCGCTTCCGCTCGAGCAGGTGACCAAGCAGCTCAACAAGTTGGTCAACGTCATCAAGATCGTGGAGCTCGACCCGGCGGTGTCCGTGCAGCGCGAGTTGCTCCTGGTCAAGGTCGCGGCCGATCGCCAGTCGCGCTCACACATCCTGGAGACGGTCCAGCTGTTCCGGGCCAAGGTCGTCGACGTGGCGCCGGACGCCGTCACCGTGGAGGCGACCGGGAACGCCGACAAGCTCGATGCGCTGCTGAAGGTGCTTGAGCCGTTCGGCATCCGCGAGCTGGTCCAGTCAGGCATGGTCGCCGTCGCCCGTGGGCCTCGTTCGATCACCGACCGCTCCACTCGAGCGACGACGCCGACCCCCGCCACCGTCACCCCCATCGTCCGCTGACCCACAACCGCTGAGGAGCACATCACCGTGGCCGAGCTCTACTACGACGACGACGCCGACCTGTCCGTGATCCAGGGCCGCAACGTCGCGGTCCTCGGCTACGGCAGCCAGGGTCATGCACACGCGTTGTCGCTGCGCGACTCGGGCGTCGACGTCCGTGTCGGTCTGCCTGAGGGCTCCAAGAGCCGCGAGCGCGCGGACGCGGAGGGCCTACGGGTGGTGACGCCGCACGAGGCCTGTGAGGAGGCCGACGTCGTCATGGTGCTCACCCCCGACCCGGTGCAGCGCTCGGTCTACGCCGAGGCGATCGAGCCCAACCTGGTCAAGGGCGACGCCCTGTTCTTCGGTCACGGCCTGAACATCCGCTACGGGCTGATCACCCCGCCCGGTGGTGTCGATGTCTGCATGGTTGCGCCCAAGGGCCCCGGGCACCTGGTCCGCCGTCAGTTCGTCGACGGCCGCGGGGTGCCGGTGCTGGTTGCGGTGCAGCAGGACGCGTCCGGTGGCGCGTGGGACCTCGTGAAGTCCTACGCCAAGGCCATCGGCGGGACCCGTGCCGGCGCCATCAAGACGACGTTCACCGAGGAGACCGAGACCGATCTCTTCGGCGAGCAGGTGGTCCTCTGCGGCGGCGTCTCCGAGCTGATCAAGTCCGGCTTCGAGACCCTCGTCGAAGCGGGCTACCAGCCCGAGGTGGCCTACTTCGAGTGCCTGCACGAGATGAAGCTGATCGTCGACCTGATGTACGAGGGCGGCCTGTCCAAGATGTACTGGTCGGTCTCGGAGACCGCCGAGTACGGCGGCTACACCCGCGGCCCGCGGCTGGTCACCGATACCACCCGGCAGGAGATGCGCAAGATCCTGGGCGAGATCACCGATGGCTCCTTCGCCAAGGAGTGGATGGCCGAGTACGACGCGGGCCTGCCCAACTACAAGCGCTACTACCAGGAGCACGTCGACCACCCGGTGGAGGTCACCGGCCGGGCCCTGCGCCCCCTGATGAGCTGGATCTCCGAAGACGAGTAGCCGCCGCGCCGGGCGGACATCCCACGCACTGAGAGAGCGCCGGTGCGCTCTGCCTGCGCGGTTAGGCTGGACCGGTGACCAGGCCAGTCGTCCTCATCGCCGAAGAGCTCTCGCCCGCGACCGTCGAAGCCCTCGGACCGGACTTCGAGATCCGCCGCTGTGACGGGGCCGACCGCGCCCAGCTGCTGGCGGCGATCGCCGACGCCGACGCCGTGCTCGTGCGCAGCGCCACCAAGGTGGACGCGGAAGCCATCGCGGCAGCGCGCCGGCTCAAGGTGGTGGCCCGGGCGGGTGTGGGCCTGGACAACGTCGACGTCAAGGCGGCCACCCAGGCGGGTGTGATGGTCGTCAACGCCCCCCAGTCCAACATCGTGAGCGCCGCCGAGCTCGCCGTCGGCCTGCTGCTGGCAGCCGCTCGGCACATCCCGGCCGCGAGCACCGCGTTGAAGCAGGGCGAATGGCAGCGCAGCAGGTTCACCGGCGTCGAGCTCTACGAGAAGACCGCCGGCATCGTCGGGCTGGGGCGGATCGGCGTCCTGGTCGCGCAGCGGCTCTCCGCCTTCGGCATGCAGGTGATCGCCTACGACCCCTACGTGGCGCCCGCGCGGGCGGCTCAGATGGGAGTACGGCTCGTGCCGCTCGAGGAGCTGCTGCGGGAGAGCGACGCGATCTCCGTGCACCTGCCCAAGACACCCGAGACGGTCGGGCTGATCGGCGCCGACCAGCTCGCGCTGGTCAAGCCCACCGCCATCGTCGTCAACGCGGCCCGCGGCGGTATCGTCGACGAGGAGGCGCTCTACGCGGCGCTCAAGGACGGCCGCGTCGCCGCTGCCGGCCTCGACGTCTTTGCCACCGAGCCGTGCACGGACTCCCCGCTGTTCGATCTGGAGTCGGTGGTG
>JBDUAP010000384.1:0-2886 GCA_040004585.1 Sporichthyaceae bacterium | reverse complement strand
GGCACTTAGGCTCGGCCCAGGGCGGAGACCCACGTGCATGAATGTAACTTCGCTACTCGACCGGCAGGCACCGGACACGGTCGTCGACGCAAATCATTCCGTCGGGGCCGTGAATGTCGGAGCTTGATCCCGGTCTGTGTCGGCGGCCCGTGTCAGAAGGAGTGTCACGCCAACGACGATGGACCAGAGCATCAGCAGTAGTAGCGAGAAGAAGATCAGGGGCAACACCAACGCGGCGGCAACGATGTACCCCAGGAAGATGAGCCACTTCGGCCACCTACCTCGTTCTCGGCTTCCCAGCGAGACGGCTGCCACGAACACCGACGCAGCGAACGGTGCGATCATTAGGAATAGGGTGTCGCCGATTGTGGAGGTGGAACGCGCCATCGCCGCGAAGTCATGGTCGAGGGCCACTGACTCGTTATTGAGAGTCAAGGCGAAGGCAGGCGTGACGAGCAGCCCAGCGGCTGCCAGGTAGAGGGACACAAACGCTGTCCCCCCAATCCCTGCGACGAGGGCGAGCGCGCCCGAGCCATAACGGCGCAGTCGGCGAACCGCGCCGAACAGGAAGACGAGGAACAAGAACGCCACGAGCGCGGCCACGTACGCGCCGACGATGGATTTCACCCGATGCCCTGACTCCCGGTAGAACGTCAGGGTGTCCGCATCAGTAGTGGTCATGTCGGGTAGGTCAACGAGCGTCAGGTACACGAACAGTGCGATGCCGAACGCGACTGCCGAGCCACCCACCGCACGCGACTCGCGTGTAGATGCCAGCATGTCTCTCCCGCCGCCGGATCGGTCCCCACGGTAAGCCCTGATCCATGACGCTCCGTCCGGTCGCCGCAGCGAATACTGTTCAGGCCATCAACGGCGAGTCAGCTCTTGCCTGGAGTGCCCGGTAATGCCGGTTCCGGTCGGTCGCTGTCAGCCGCCGAGCGGTGCGCAGGAACGGCACCTACGCGCGCTCCGCAGCATGAGCAGCCTTTGTTCCTGGACGGTGACTTGTCCTGGCCGAACTGTCTTGACTGCTCTTGGCGGTTGGAGCATGCTGAGGCTGACCTTGACCAGCGTCACGCTGTAGGCGCGCGTGACGGCCAAAGGGGGGACGGTTGGAGCGGGGAGCGTGATCGCCGGAGGCGCACAAACTACTGCGTGCGGCTGGCCCCGCGTCGGGAAATTCTGCGACTCGACTGCGGCAATCACGGTCTCCGTCGCGGTAGTGGCCTGCCGAATGGGCGCGAGGTTCTCGTGTACCGGGCTTGCCCAGGATGGAGGGGTCGTATGACCCGACGGATATGCACCGTTGTCTTCGTGGTACTGGCGGGACTCGTCGGGATGGCCCTAGTCGGGCCAAGCGCGACGGCCGCCGGCCCGAGACCGTTCAGAGTTGACTTCGCCGGCCAGGCTGTCTTCACTCCTACAGCGACACCTGGCATCCTCGCCGGAACCGGCTCCGGCTCAGGCCGCGCCACGCATCTCGGCACGGTAGATGTGTCCGACACCGAGACTCTCGACTTGACGTCCCCCACGGGAGTGATCTCTCTCCGTGATGGTCGAGTAACCCTGGTCGCTGCGAACGGTGATGAGCTGCACTGGACCTACAGCGGCACCGGTACACCGCCGGACGCCAGTGGTGACGTCGTGCTCAGCGGGACGTTCGTCATCACTGGTGGGACGGGCCGGTTCAGCAGCGCCACGGGTGGGGGCAGCTTCGAAGGTGTGGGAAACGTGGTCACCGGGATGGCTTCGTTCACCTACACCGGAACCATCAGCTTCTGAGCCACTCAGCAGGCGCTCCTTGGACCGTTCCCTCTGCAGCAGCACCACATCGAGATGAGGCCAATCTCATGTGTTCGGTAGTGCCGGTTCTCGCTCGCTATCGCACCCGGCTCAACCCAGGTAAGCCGGAGGAGGGTTCGTACTAGCGACGGGCGAGGTTGCTCACTCAACCCTGACGGCGCGTCAGTGCCTCGGGTGAGGCCGCGGTGGTTCGGCTGGTGGGGCCTTGGGTGGGATCTGGGCGAGTTGGGTGCGCCAGGGTCTGGCGATGGGGACTTGGTCGGGGTCGATCCAGGGTGGTGGGGTGAATTCGGGTAGCCCGTCGGGTCGGATGCGGACGGTCCAGCCTTGGTGGTGGACCACGATGTGGTGGCGGTCGCAGAGCAGCACCAGGTTCGACACGGCGGTGCTGCCGCCGTCTGCCCAGTGCTGATTGTGGTGCGCGGCGCACCATGCTGGTGGCCGTCCGCAGCCGGGGAACGCGCACCCGCCGTCGCGCAGCTCGAGGGCGCGGCGGATCGCGGCGGTGACCGGGTAGGACAGCCGGCCCACGTCCAGCGGTTCGCCGTTGGCGCCGAGCACGGCGGGGATGATCCCGGCGTCACACGCCAGCCGCCGGGCCGCTTCCGCGGAGATGGGCCCGGCCCAGCGCATCTCCCCGCCGGCGGTAGCGAGCTGGCATTGCAGGGTCGCCAGGTCGACGGTGACTACCACCATCGGGCGGGCCCCACTCGAGGACGGCAGCTGCCCGGAGGCGAGCGCGATCTGCAGCAGGTCGGCGAGGGCGTCGGCGTTGCGGGCGGCCGCGCTGCGCTGGTCCGGGCTGCCGTCGTGGGCCGGTCGGGGCGCGGCGAGGGGGTCCAGCGCCGTCAGCAGCTTCGCGCCGAGCTCGTCGTCGAGCTCCCCGCGCAGCCGGAACCCGCCCCGGCTCTTCTTGGTGACGGTCAAACCGCGCCCCGCCGCGGTCGCCCGCTCCAGCAGCTCGAGGCGGTCTCCCCGGTCCGGGTCCACGGTGTGCAGCAGGTGCTTGGCCAACTTGGCGATCTGGTGCGGTCCCTGGGTGCGGGCCTGATCGACCAGGAACACCTCGGCCCGACCCCGGGT
>JBDUAP010000383.1:0-2891 GCA_040004585.1 Sporichthyaceae bacterium | reverse complement strand
GTCGGTAGCCCCGTCGTCCACGAATTGCAGTCCGGTGGCCTTGGACAACTGGCCGAAGGCCCATTGCACGAGGTCGTGCCCGCCGGTCGGCTCGCCGCCCGGGCGCACCACGTAGTGCACGGCCCGGCACGGGTTGAACGCCACGGGGGAGCCGTCGTCGTGGGTCACCAGGAAGGCGAAGCCACCCGTCCCCGCCGGCGCCAGGGGTGGCGCACCGAGAGGCGCGCGCGAGATCCCGCCCGTCTTCGAGGGGACGTCCACCCCGGGCCGCAGACCTGACCCGGCGAGGGCGCCGACGCCCAGCGCTCCGCACGCTGAGGTCGTCCAGACGACCAGGACAACGCCCACCGTCCCCGCTGTACGCGTGAACCTGCCCACCGTGTGCTCCTTCGTCAGGACCCCAGGAGCATCGGCATCTGACGGGCCGGTCCGAAGCCGGGCGCCAGCGGGGAGTTAGGTGGCGAGCACCCCGGCAACCCAGACGAGGATCGCCAGCAATCCCGCGGTGAGCTCGATAAGGACGCCGATCCCGACACCGACAAGAACCGCGCGGGTCGAGCGCCAGGCGCTGGCGGCATCGCCGAGGCGGTTCAGCTCGGCCAGGAAGACCGCACCCACCCCACCGACGACCAGGCCGACGACCGGGATGACAAAAAATCCGACCACGGCGCCGACCGCGCCGAGCAGCATCGTCGACCGGGGTGCTCCCGTGTTTCGCGCGGAGCGGGCCGGCAGGACGTATTTCGCAACGGTCCCGGCGAACAGCACGACCAGCATCGTCGCGACCACCGTCCACCGCGCGGCTCCGCCACCGTCGAGCGAGGCCCAGGCAAGCCCTGCTAACCCGATGAGCAGGAGCCCGGGCAGCACCGGTAGCAGGACACCGACCAGGCCGACCAGCATGATTCCCAGGATGAGCAGCTCCGCGGCCGCGGGCAGACTCGAGGACATGGGCGGGATTAGACCATCCTCGGCCTGGAGCACGAACGGAACGCGCGTGCCTGGTGTGACAAGGTGAAGCGATGAGCACCTTGCTGGAGCAGTACGAGCACGCGCTCACCGAGTTCGGCGGCCGGGTCGAGCAGGTCGGCGATGACCAGTGGGGCAGCGGCACCCCGTGCACGGAGTGGGACGTGCGCACCCTGGTGGCGCACGTCGTCGACGAGCAGCGCTGGGCTCCTTACCTGCTCGGTGGTGGGACTGTCGCGGACGCAGGCGACCGGTTCGCCGATGACCCGCTGGGCGCGGACCCGAAGGCGGCCTGGCGCCAGGCGAGCGCGGCCGCGCGGTCCGCGTTCGAGGCCGAGGGTGCTCTCGACAAGCCGGTGTCGCTGTCCGCCGGCGAGACCAGTGCGCGGGACTACCTCTGGCAGATGACAGTGGACGCCGCCGTCCACGCGTGGGACTTGGCGCGCGGTATCGGGGCTGACGACCAACTCGACCACGAGCTCGTGCGGCGTATCCATCACGAGTCCGAGAAGGACGCTGACATGCTCGCCGCCAGCGGGCTCTTCGGTGAGCCGGTCAGCGTGCCTGCCGGCGCCGATCTGCAGACCCGCATGCTTGGCCTCTTCGGCCGCCGCGCCTGAGGTCAGGTCAGCCCGAGCAGCCAGCCCGGGCCGACCGGTGTCGCTCCGAAGCCCCCGCAACGCGCCCGCAGCTCGCGGTCCGCGGTGACGACGACCACGGGACAGTCGCCGGCAGCTGCCACTGCGGCAACGATGGCGTCATCGCCGGAACCGGCTGCGGCGACAACGCGCATGCGCCCGCTCGGGCCTTCCCCGCTCGACGGCTGCGCCGCAGGCGTCGCGGCGCCCTCGACGACGACGACGGCGGTTGGCCACCAGTGCTGCAGGGGCGGGCGGGCCAACGACTCCGGCAGGGCCGCGTCCGCCACGCCGACGGAGCACACGGTTGCGACGTCCTCGATCAGCCGGCGGGCTGCGCCGGCCCGGTCCTTCCACCAGCCGTCCGGGCGCGACCCGACGACGTTGGCCGCGTCGACGACGATGGTCAGCGGCTTGATGGCGGCGCGCACCACCGGCCAGGTCTGGGCGAATCCCGGATGCAGAGGCACGTCGGGCAGGCTGCTGACGGGCCACCACGTCACCTCGACCGTCTCGGCGCTGGTGGGCCGTGGCTCGGTGTCCCCGACCTCAGCCGCAACCACCGTGCTGTAGGACCAGCCGCCGTGGTCATCGTCGTACTGCCCGCTCGCCAACGCAGCCTCGGGCGGCAGACCTGCCTCCTCCGCGGCCTCCCGCAGCGCGGTCGCGACCGGCGGCTCTTCGTGGTGCCGGGCCCCGCCCAGCAGTCCCCAGGTGCCACCGTGGTGACTCCACCCTGCTCGATGCTGAAGCAGCACCTCGGTCTCGCTCTGCCCCTGGCGGTGCAGCAGAAGGCCTGCCGCGCCGAACCGGCCCCAGTGCCGATGACCCTGCGCGCACTCGACCCAGCCATCGCCGTCGTGGTGCTTCGTGCTCCGACCGGTCACACAAGCGAGCCTACGAGCCGCGCACCTCGACCTGGCGAGTGGTGATCCAGTCGTCGATCGTGGCCCACCACTCGAACAGCCAGTCGATGCGAGCCTCCCGCTCCGTCGGCACCTCGTCGGCCGGCACGAGCCACCAGCGCATCTGGATCTCCCGGTCCATCGGCAGCTCGCGCCATACGTCCAGCACGGTGGTCATGTGCTCGACACCGGTGTGGGCGACGAACACCACGTCGGCGTCCTGGGCGTTGGTCAGGGCCGCCAGCACGCCACCCGGCTTCGGCGCCATCACGTGCTTCAGCTGCTCGGCCTTCTCGGCCTCGTCGATGAGGCCCTTGCGGCGCAGCCGCTCGATCGCCCGCTTGCGCCGGTGCACGGTGAAGTTGCCGCCCTCGGGGAA
>JBDUAP010000067.1:0-9715 GCA_040004585.1 Sporichthyaceae bacterium | reverse complement strand
GGGGTGGGCTCGCCGAGGTAGTCCAACTGGGCGCGCACCGACAGTTCGGCAGCCGGCCACAGCGCCCGGTCCACGTCGGAATAGACCCGTCGTACGACGTCCTCGGGTGTGCGCGCCCCCGCCGCCAGCGCCGCCCGCACCTGGTCGAGCCGCTGCGCCCGGTGGGCAAGGTAGCCACGCGCCATCGCCCCCGCGTCGGGCTGCACCGGCCCGTGGCCCGGCAGCAGGGTGATGGGTCCGAGCTCCTGCAGCCGCGACAGCGAGTCGAGGTAGGGGCCGAGCTGGCCGTCCGGGTGCGCGACCACCGTGCTGCCGCGGCCGAGCACGGTGTCGCCGGTCAGCACCGCCGGCTCGTCGTCCTCGACCAGGAAGCTCACCGAGTCGGCCGTGTGCCCCGGCGTGCCCAGCACCCGGACACTCAGCCCGCCGGCGCCGTCGAAGGACGCAGCCCCGGTGAGCGGTCGCTCCTCCACGGCGTACGCCGGATCGACCGCTGTCATCGGCGCCCCGGTCATCTCCTGGAAGAGCCGCGCCCCCTCGGCGTGGTCGGGATGGCCGTGCGTCAACAAGATCAGGTGCACCGGACCCCGCTGGGCAACCGCCGCGAGGTGCACCTCGTCCAGCGGTCCCGGGTCGACCACGATCGCACCGTCCGCGTCCGGCCGGCGCAGGACGTAGGTGTTCGTTCCCTCCAACGTCATCGGGCTGGGGTTGTCGGCGCGGATCAGTGAGCACCACGAGGGCAATTGGCCGGCCGTCACTGCGGCACCGCGTCCGCCGGTCGTTCGCCGTCAGGTGCGTCGAGCACGAGGCGCACGTCGTCGCCCTCGACCACGGCACGCGGCATGAGCGGTACGACGCGGCGGGCCGCGGCGAGAACGGCCGGCACCCCGTCGTAGGCCATGAGCTCGTTCAGGGTGACGGCCGTCGGCGGCAGCATGGCCAGGTCCCCCGAACGGTAGCGCTGCAGCGCCTCGGACACCGGCATCCAGACGACCTGGTCGGCCTCACCCCCCACGTCGCGCGTTCGCTGCCCGTCGGGCACCGCAGCGACGAAGAACCGGGTGTCGAAACGGCGCGGCTCGAACTCGGGGGTGATCCAGTGCCCCCAGACCCGCAGCAGGTCGCTGCGCAGCACCAGTCCGCGTCGCGACAGCATCTCGGCCAGCGACAGCGAACGGTCCAGCAGCGCGAGCCGGTCGTCCTCCCAGCCCGCATCGGTCGTGTCGGCCACCACGTCGTCGGACGAGCTGCCGGCAAGCAGGATGCCGGACTCCTCGAAGGTCTCCCTGATGGCCGCGCACACCAGGGCGCGCGCGAGTTCCTCACCGCAGTTCAGTAGCTCCGCCCATCGCTGCGGCGGCGGACCCGCCCAGGCCGTGGCGTGGGTGGCGTCCCTCGGGTCGACCGCGCCACCGGGGAAGACGTGCATCCCAGCGGCGAAGGCCATGGACGGGGCGCGGCGCAACAGGTAGACCTCCGGGCCGGCCGGCCGGTCGCGGAGCAGCACCACGGTTGCGGCGTCCCGGGCCGGGGACACCTCGCCGGTCCCGCGGGCGAAGGCGCGGGCCCGCTCGACCAGGTCCGGCGGCAGGGAGGGCATCGGGCCAGGGTACGGAAACCCGCACCGCCCAGGCACGGTCAGCGCGCTGCTAGTCGGCGACTTCGACGATGATCTCGACCTCCACCGGAGCGTCGAGGGGCAGCACCGCCACACCGACCGCGCTCCGCGCGTGGAATCCGGCGTCGCCGAAGACCTGCCCGAGCAACTCGCTCGCGCCGTTGATCACGCCGGGCTGACCGGTGAAGTCCGGGGCACTCGCGACGAACCCCACGACCTTCACCACCCGGCGTACGCGATCCAGATCGCCCACCTCGGCCTTGACGGCAGCGAGTGCGTTCAGCGCGCAGGTCGCCGCCAGCTCCTTGGCCCGCTCCGCGTCGACCTCCGCGCCGACCTTGCCCGTCGCCGCGAGCTCACCCTCGACCATCGGCAGCTGCCCGGACGTGTAGACGTAAGCGCCCGAACGCACGGCGGGCACATACGCCGCAACCGGCTTGGCCACCTCGGGAAGGGTCAGACCGAGATCGGTGAGGCGCTGCTCCGGGCCACTCACGACTTCGCCCGCTTGAGGTAGGCGACGACCTGCTCGCCGCCGCCGGGGCCAGGCACGACCTGCACCAGCTCCCAGCCGTCCTCACCCCAGGTGTCGAGGATCTGCTTGGTCGCGTGTACGAGCAACGGAACGGTGGCGTACTCCCACGTGGTCATGCGAGCGACCCTAGCCGTCGACGCGGCACACGACGGCGGTGCCCTGGCCCACGCCCACGCAGGCGGCAGCGACACCGATACCGCCGCCGCGACGGCGCAGCTCCCGGCACAGATCGACGATCACGCGCGGCGCCGATGCACCCAGCGGATGGCCGATCGCGATCGCGCCGCCGTGCGGGTTGACCCGCTCGATGTCCAGCCCGGGCAGTCCGCGCAGACAGGAGAGCACCATCGCTGCGAACGCCTCGTTGATCTCCCACACGTCGATGTCTGCTGCGGTCAGCCCGAGGCGGGCCAGCACCTTCTCGATCGCCGGCACCGGAGCGAGGGTGAACCGGCCCGGCTCGACCCCGACGGTCACGCTGCCGAGCAGCCGCCCGAGCGGAGTGACACCCAGCTCGGCGGCGGCGTCGGCCGAACCGACCAGGCACGCGATCGAGCCGTCGTTGAGCGGTGAGGAGTTGCCGGCGGTGACCGTGCCATCGGCGCTGAACGCTGGTGGCAGCGCGGCGAGCCGGTCGAGGCTGGTGTCGGGACGGATCGACTCGTCGCGTACGACGTCGCCAACCGCCGTCACGTAGTCGTCGTGCAGCCCGTTGTCCCACCCGGCCGCAGCGCGTTCGTGGCTGCGCAACGCCCACTCGTCCTGCTCAGCGCGGCCGATGCCGAGCTCGGCTGCGACCCGCTCGGCGCAGACACCCAACGGGTCGCTCCAGTGCAGTGGGAACGCCGGGTTGACCATCCGCCACCCCACCGTTGTCTGCACCATCTCCATCGTCCGCGGCAGCGCCTCGTCCGGCTTCGGCACGACGTACGGCGCTCTGCTCATCCCTTCGACGCCGCCGGCGATCACCAGCCTCGCATCGCCGACCGCGACCGCCCGTGCACCCTGCACGAGCGCCTCCGCGCCCGAGGCGCAGAGCCGGTTGACGGTGACCCCTGGGACCGAGACCGGCAGCCCTGCGAGCAACGCGGCCATCCGCCCGACGTTGCGGTTCTCCTCGCCCGACCCGTTGGTGTTGCCGAGCAGCACGTCCTCGACCACCGCCGGGTCGAGGTCAGGGTGGCGCCGCATCAGCTCCGAAATCGGCAGCGCCGCCAGGTCGTCGGTGCGCACCCCGGAGAGCCCGCCGCGGTAACGACCGAACGGTGTGCGTACGGCGTCAATCAGGTGCGCGTCCATGGCGATCCATCCTGCCTTGTCATGACGTCATGACGACGCGACCGGTTGCGACAGCCACCAGCTGCCGTCGGCGGTGTCTTCGACGACGAAGCCCAGCCGTTCGAGCAGCCGGCGCGACGCGTCGTTGCCGACCTCCACCTCAGCGGTCACGGCCCGTACGCCGGGCTGGGTGCCGAGCCAGGCCACCAAGGCGCCGACCGCCTCACCGCCGTACCCCTGCCGTCGGAAGTTCGATGAGAGGCCGTAGCCGATCTCGACCCGGCCACGCTCGTCGACGCCGCCCTTGGTGCCGAGGTCACCGATCACCGCACCGTCGGCCACCCGCACGATGAACCAGCCGCCCATGTCCGCATCCTCGTCCGCATGGGCGGCCGCGATCCGCATGCCGTCCAGGCTGTCGGCATGCGGATATCCCTCCGCGAGCGGCATGCCGGGTTCGCGGCCCTCGACAAGAGCGCGGACCGCCGCCAGGCTCTGCGGGACGAGCTCGAGTCGATCAGTGACCAGCCGGGGACGCCCCCGGCTTACGGACGACATACACCGCACCGTAAAGGAGGCCGATGGCGGAGAAAAAAGGACTGCCCGTGCTGGAGCTAGCCGACGCGAAGGAGTGGGAGGACTGGCTGGCGAAGAACCACGGCACGGTCAAGGGCGTTTGGCTCAGGTTCGCCAAGAAGGGTGTGGACGTCGACTCCGTCACTTACCCCGAGGCGGTCGAGGTCGCACTGTGCCAGGGCTGGATTGACGGTCAGGCGGCCGGACTCGACGACGCCTTTTGGCTGCAGCGCTTCACGCCGCGCGGCCCCCGCAGCAAGTGGTCACAGATCAACTGCGCCCGGGCAGAGCGGCTCATCGAGGCCGGACGCATGCAACCCGCCGGTCACGCCGCGATCGAGGCGGCGCGCCAGGACGGGCGGTGGGACGCGGCGTACGCGCCTCCGAGCACGGCGACGGTGCCACCCGACCTGCAGGCGGCCCTGGACGCGAGCCCGGACGCGGCTGCGTTTTTCGCCACGCTGACCGGCACCAACCGCTACGCCATCCTCTACCGGGTCGAGGACGCCAAGCGGCCGGAGACCAGGGCACGGCGAATCGAGCACTTCGTGGAGATGCTGGGCCAGGGGCAGACGCTGCACCCGTAGCGACGGGGTTAGCGCCGGCGCCGCTGGTTACGCTCGAAGGCATGCCGAGGCCGGAGTCCGACTGGGAGGGCGTACGCCTGCACGTGGTCACCGGCAAGGGCGGCACCGGCAAGACGACTGTCGCCGCCGCCCTCGCACTCGCCCTCGCCGGCCAGGGGCACCGCATCCTGCTCGTCGAGGTGGAGGACCGGCAGGGCATCGCGCAGCTCTTCGACTCGCCACCCCTGCCCTACGAGGAGCGCAAGGTCGCAGTCGGGCCCGGCGGCGGTGACGTCTACGCGCTGGCAGTGGATCCGGAAGCCGCCTTGCTCGAATACCTCGAGATGTTCTACAAGCTCGGCCGCGCCGGGCGCGGCCTGCGCCGGATCGGTGCGATCGACTTTGCCACAACGATCGCGCCCGGCATGCGCGACGTCCTGCTCACCGGCAAGGTTTACGAAGCCGTCCGTCGACAGCGGAAGACGGGGCAGACGTACGACGCCGTCGTGCTCGACGCCCCGCCGACCGGGCGGATCGCGCGGTTCCTGGGCGTCAACGCAGAGGTGGCCGGCTTGGCCAAGGTCGGGCCGATCCGCGGGCAGGCCGACAACATCATGGGCTTGCTCCGCTCGCCGCAGACCGCAGTGCATCTCGTGACAGTGCTCGAGGAGATGCCCGTCCAGGAGACATCCGACGCGGCCGCCGAGCTGACCGAGGCAGGACTGCCGGTCGGTGGCGTGCTCATCAACGCGGTCCGCGCGCCGCTGCTGCGCCCGGCCCAGATCGCTGCCGCGGCCAAGGGACAGCTCGATGAACGCGAGGTCGCGGCGGGTATGAAGGCGGCCGGCGTCCCCGCCAACCAGCCAGTCGTCCGGGGACTACTTATCGAAGCCGCCGAGCACGCCGCGCGGGTCGCGCTGGAGAAGGCGGAGCGGCGCAGGCTCAAACGGCTGGGGCGACCCATGTACGAGCTGCCGTTCCTTCCCGACGGCGTCGACCTCGGTGGGCTCTACGAACTGGCCGAGCACCTCTGCCGGCAGGGTGCCGCGTGAGCCCGCGCGCGGTCCCCCAGCCACCGGTCCTCGACCTCGACAGCGTGCTGACTGACCCTCATTCGCGGATCATCGTCTGCTGCGGTTCCGGCGGGGTCGGCAAGACGACGACGGCCGCTGCGTTGGCACTGCGCGCGGCCGAGCAAGGTCGCAACGTCGTCGTCCTCACCATTGACCCGGCCCGCCGGCTTGCGCAGTCCCTGGGACTCACCGTGTTGGACAACACCCCGCGCACGGTGGCAGGAGTCGACTCCGCTGCGGGCGGTGAGCTGCACGCGATGATGCTCGACATGAAGCGGACGTTCGACGAGGTCGTCCTCGCGCATGCGACACCGGAACGCGCACAGGCCATCCTCGACAACCCCTTCTACCAGTCGTTGTCGTCCAGCTTCTCCGGCACCCAGGAGTACATGGCGATGGAGAAGCTCGGTCAGCTGCGGGCCGAGGAACGCTGGGACCTCATCGTCGTCGACACCCCGCCGAGCCGGTCAGCGCTGGACTTTCTCGACGCACCGAAGCGGCTCGGGTCGTTCCTGGACGGGCGCTTCATCCGAATCCTGATGGCGCCGGCGAAGTCAGGCGGCCGGGCCTACCTGCGGGTGCTCGGAGCCGGCTTCGGGGCGGTGACCGGGATGCTCACGCGAATCCTCGGCGCCGGGGTGCTGAAGGACATGCAGACGTTTGTGGCCGCCTTGGACACGATGTTCGGCGGTTTCCGGGAGCGGGCCGACGCGACGTATCGCCTCCTGCAAGCAGAGGGGACCAACTTCGTCGTGGTCGCGGTGCCCGAACGTGACGCACTGCGCGAGGCGTCCTACTTCGTCGAGCGCCTCGGCGAGGAGGAGATGCCGTTGGCCGGTCTCGTGCTCAACCGCGTCCACCAAGCGACGGCCAAGACGCTGTCCGCAGAGCGCGCCCTCGCCGGGGCGGAGACACTCGAGGAGCGCGGCACCCATCAGCTCGCGGCAGCCCTGCTCAGGCTACACGCGGACCGGATGCGACTGGTGGCGCGGGAGCAGTCCCTGCGCGGTCGTTTCACTGCAGCCCATCCGCGGGTGCCGGTGGTCGACGTGCCGGCACAGCCCGGCGACGTACACGATCTGGACGGCCTGCGGCGGATCGCCGCGGCGTTAGCGGCCGGGTGAAGCTGCGCTACATGGCCACCGGTAGCTGGTCGGCGCGGGTGCCGCGCTCGAACTCCCCGCGGGCGGTTTCGAGCAGCTGGCGCCAGGACGTCACGTTGGGCCGGCGGCGGAGCAGGGCCCGACGCTCGCGCTCGGTCATGCCACCCCACACGCCGAACTCCACCCGGTTGTCGAGCGCGTCGGACAGGCACTCGGTGCGGACCGGGCAACCCATGCAGACGGCCTTGGCGCGGTTCTGCGCGGCTCCCTGGACGAAAAGCGTGTCCGGGTCGCTCGTCCTGCAGGCCCCCCGCGAGGCCCAGTCATCAGCCCATGTCATGAAGCGATCCGTCCTTACCCTGCGAGCCCGTGAACCGAGATATCGACTTCGGTACGGACGTTACGGACAGGAACCTCCGGTCAACAGGACCGTTTGGTTCAGATTGGCCTAGTCAGTAGGGACTAGAGCGCCGCTAGGCCGATCTCGGTCCGGACCCGTACCCTGGGCAGATGGCTGGATTCAGCCCCGCCGCCGCGGGGGGAGCGATCACCCGCGCCGTGCTGTTCCTTATCGTCAGCTTGCTCGCGGGCGTGCTGGTCGCCGGGCTCGTGCTGCCCGTTCTCGGCAGCCTCGGGCTCGCGGCACAGAAGAGCGCCGAGGGGTTCGAGAGCCTGCCCGCCGAGCTGGAGACTCCCCCGCTGCCCGAGCGCTCCCGCATCCTGTCCTCCGACGGGACGCAGATCGCGACGTTCTTCTACGAGAACCGCGTCTCGGTGCCGCTGACCGACGTGGCCCCCGTGATGCGCCAGGCCGTGGTCGCGATCGAAGACTCTCGTTTCTATGAACACGGCGGCATCGACCTGCGTGGCACCATGCGTGCCTTCGTCAACAACTCGTCCGGGGCGGACGTCCAGGGTGGATCCACGCTGACCCAGCAGTACGTCAAGCAGGTCCTGCTCGAGTCGGCCCAGAACATCAAGGACAAGAACGCCCGCATCGAGGCCCAGAAGTCGGCGACCGAGCGGTCCTACAGTCGCAAGATCCGCGAGCTGCGCTTCGCGATCACCCTCGAGGAGAAGTACTCCAAGGACGAGATCCTCGGGCGCTACCTCAACATCGCCTACTTCGGCGCGGGCGCCTACGGCGTGGAGGCGGCCGCCCGGCACTACTTCAGCATCCCGGCGAAAAAGCTCACGCTTGCTCAGGCGGCCACCCTCGCGGGCATCGTGCAGCAACCGACCGCCTACGACCCCACTCGCAACCCCGAGCTTTCCCTGACCCGGCGCAACATCGTTCTCACCCGAATGCAGGCCGTGGGCTACGCCACCCCGCAGCAGGTGGCGGAGGCGAAGGCCACCAAGCTCGGCCTCAAGGTGCGCAAGACCACGGGCAACGGGTGCCAGACCTCAGGCGTGCCGTTCTTCTGCGACTTCGTGCTGAAGACCATCTTGAACGACAAGGCTTTCGGTGCCCAGAAGGACGAGCGGCTGCGCCTCCTGCTCCGCGGTGGACTGACGATCAAGACGACCCTTGACCTCACGATGCAGCGAGCCGCGCAGAAGGCCATCAAGAACTACGTAAATCCCCGCGACAAGGTCGCGTCCGCGATCGCCTCCGTCGAGCCGGGCACCGGTGAGATCAAGGCGATCGCCGTGAGTCGCGCGTTCGGTGACCGCAAGGGCGAGATCAAGTTCAATCCTGCGACGGACCGGGCGTTCGGGGGGAGCAACGGCTTCCAGGCCGGGTCGTCCTTCAAGCCCTTCGTCGCTGCTGCCGCGCTGGAGAAGGGCATCCCCTTCGGCTACCGCATCTACTCGCCGTTCCAGAAGAGCATCGGAAATGTCCAGGCGTGCAACGGGACCCTGACAGACAAGTGGTCGCCGCGGAACGAGTCGATGAGCGAGAACGGCAGCTACACGCTGCAGACCGGTATCGCGGGATCCATCAACACTTACTTCGCCCAGCTCGAGGAGCGGACCGGGGTCTGTCGGCCAGCGTCCATCGCGCGCGAGCTGGGCATGACCCGGGCCGACGGCAAGCCACTCCAGCAGCTCAAGTCGTTCACGCTCGGCACCAACGAGGTCTCTCCACTGTCGATGGCCGAGGCCTACGCGACCTTCGCCGCCCGTGGTGAGCACTGCAACGCGATCGCGATCACCAGCGTGATCGACAACCAGCGGCACCGGCTCAAGGTGCCGCTGGCCGGCTGCGAACAGGTGCTGGACAAGGACATCGCCGACGGCATGAACGCCCTCCTCCAGGGCGTCATGACCGCGGGAACGGGTCGTCGTGCGGCGCTCTCCCGGGTCGCAGCGGGCAAGACCGGGACGACCAACCGGCGCATCTCCGCATGGTTCGTCGGCTACGTGCCGCAGCTGGCAACGGCGGTCTGGGTCGGCAACCCGTCGCCGCCGCCCGGTGGCTACCCGATGTACAACCGCACCATCGGCGGGCGCTACTACGCGAGCGTCTGCGGTGGCTGCCTCCCCGGCCCGATCTGGCGGCAGATGATGACCGCGTCGTTGCAGGGCATACCCGTGAAGGGCTTCGTCCGGCCGCCCTTCAAGATTCTGCGCGGGGACGCGATCCGGGTGCCGAGCGTGACGGGGCTGACCGTCGGCGAGGCCGCCAGTCGCCTGCAGGCAGCCGGGTTCTCCGTGCGCGTGAACAACCGTGCGGTGTGGTCCCTGGGCGTGGGCAAGGGTCGGGTCGCCTACACCTCACCCGGCGGCGGCTCCTCGGCGTACCAGGGCCAGACAGTCACCCTGTTCATCAGCAAGGGCCCGCCGCCCATCCCGAAGCCCGACCCGGCGCCGACGACGACGCCACCTGGTGGCGGTGGAACACCGACGTGCAAGCCGAAGAACTGCCCGCCACCCCCAGGCGGCTAGGGAGTCCCACCCGCATCGGCTAGCTGTTCTGCCCTGGCACGTTGGTGCACCGGGTGATGGGCGGCTGGCCG
>JBDUAP010000382.1:0-2898 GCA_040004585.1 Sporichthyaceae bacterium | reverse complement strand
CGCGTCCAGACCGCGATCGCCATGGGTCAGATCGCCGAGCCCTACATCCCGCTGCGCGCGGTGCGCCACCTCGAGAAGGGCCGCGTCGTCATCTTCGGCGCGGGTGCCGGCATGCCCTACTTCTCCACTGACACCACAGCCGCCCAGCGAGCCCTCGAGATCGGCGCCGACGTGGTGCTGATGGCCAAGGGCGTCGATGGCGTCTACGACGACGACCCGCGCACCAACCAGGCTGCGTCCAAGTTCGACTCCGTGTCCTACGACGAGGTGCTGCGCCGCGGCCTCAAGGTCGCCGACGCCACGGCGTTTAGCCTGTGCATGGACAACAAGATGCCGATCATCGTCTTCAACCTGCTGGAAGAGGGCAACATCGGCCGCGCGGTGCGGGGTGAGAGGATCGGAACGTTGGTCTCGACCGATGGCTGACCATCTCTTCCGTACGACGCCGACGACTGCTTCTGGGAGCCGACCGTGATCGACGAGACCCTCTTCGAGGCCGAGGAGAAGATGGACAAGGCGCTGTCGGTCGCCAAGGAGGACTTCGCCAGCATCCGCACCGGCCGGGCCAACCCGTCGATGTTCGCCAAGATTGTGGTCGACTACTACGGCGCGCCCACTCCGGTGAACCAGCTCGCGTCGTTCCACGTCGCCGACGCCCGCATGCTCACCCTGACCCCCTATGACAAGGGGTCATTGCCGGCGATCGAGAAGGCCATCCGCGACTCCGACCTCGGCGTGAACCCGACCAATGACGGCAACATCATCAGGGTCGTGTTCCCGCAGCTCACTGAGGAGCGTCGCAAGGACTTCATCAAGGTTGCCCGGCACAAGGCCGAGGACGCGAAGATCTCGATCCGCAACGTCCGCCGGCATGCGAAGGACGAACTCGACCGCCTCGTCAAGGACAGCGAGGTCGGCGAGGACGACGCCCGCCGGGCGGAGAAGCAGCTCGAGGACCTCACCCACAAGTACGTCGCCAGCATCGACGAGCTTCTGCGGCACAAGGAAGCCGAGCTCCTCGAGGTCTGAGGTCCATCGACATGTCCGTCCATCCACCTCCCGGCGATCCCGCACCCGCATCACCGCTCGAGCCGGTCCCGATGGAGCCGGTGCCCCCGGCGGCCCGCAGCGGCCGCGCCGGGCGCAACCTGCCCGCAGCAGTCGGCGTGGCCCTCGCTCTCGGCGCTGTGATCCTGCTGTCGCTCTTTCTCTGGAAGGTCGCCTTCGTCGGCGTCGTCGTGATCGCCATCGTGCTGGGCCTGTGGGAGCTGTCGAACGCCCTCGCCTCGTCCGGGATCAGCATCCCGCTCGTGCCGGTCTTCCTCGGGGCTGGCGCGATGCTGGTGGCGGCCTACGCCGGTGGATCCGAGCCCTTGCTTGTGGCCCTGGCCATCACGGTGCTCGGCGTCATGCTCTGGCGTCTGCTGGAGCCACCCCAGGGATCGGTCGGGGACGTGACGGCCGGGGTGTTCGCCGCGCTCTACGTGCCGTTCCTGGCCGGCTTCGCCGTCCTGCTGCTGCGGCAGGCCGACGGTGCGGACCGGGTCACTGTCTTCATCCTGCTCGTGGTTCTCAGCGACGTGGGCGGATATGCGGCGGGGGTGCTCTTCGGCCGCCACCCGATGGCGCCGTCGGTGAGCCCGAAGAAGTCGTGGGAGGGGTTCGCAGGTTCGGCGGTCTTCGCTGCCGTGGGCGGGGCGATCGTCGTACCGGCACTGGTCGACGGCACGCCGCTCGAAGGCGTGGCGATCGGTCTGGCCGTGATGGTCGCGGCCACCCTCGGGGACCTGGGTGAGTCGATGATCAAGCGGGATCTCGGCATCAAGGACATGGGTTCGGTTCTCCCCGGTCACGGTGGCGTGATGGACCGGCTGGACTCGCTGCTGCCAGCGGCTCCGGTGGCCTACCTCCTGCTGAGCTGGCTGGCCCCGTCCTGATGGCGGCCCCGGGAGAGCTCACCTTCGCTGCGCTGCGTCGCGCCAAGCCCCCGCGCCACCTAGCCGATCTCGCACCCGCCGAGCGTCGGGTCGCAGTCACCGAGCTGGGCGAGAAGGCATTCCGGGCCGACCAGTTGGCCGGTCACTATTTCGACCACCTCGGCGGCGACCCGGCGCGCATGACTGACCTGCCCAAGGCCTCGCGCACCCTGCTGGTCGAGGCGCTGCTACCGACCTTGCTCACCCCAGTCCGGCACCTCGAGGCCGACCGCGGGCGCACCCGCAAGTCGGTCTGGCGGTTGTTCGACGGCGCGACGGTCGAGAGCGTCCTCATGCGCTACCCGGGCCGGGTGACCATGTGCGTCTCGTCGCAGGCGGGCTGCGGCATGAACTGCCCGTTCTGCGCCACCGGGCAGGCCGGGCTGACCCGCAACATGTCGGCCGGCGAGATCGTCGACCAGGTGGTGGCCGGGGCCCGGATGCTGCGTGACGGCGAGATCGCGGGCGGTCCCGGCCGGGTCTCGAACGTCGTGTTCATGGGAATGGGCGAACCGCTGGCCAACTACCGCGCGGTGATCGGCGCCGTCCGACGACTGACCGAACCCACTCCTGACGGCCTGGGCATCTCGCAACGCAACATCACCGTCTCGACCGTCGGCCTGGTGCCCGCGATGGACCGGTTGACCGCCGAGGACCTCAACGTCACGCTGGCCCTGTCGCTGCACGCCCCCGACGACGAGCTGCGCGACACCCTCGTGCCGGTGAACACCCGCTGGAAGGTCGCCGAGGTCCTCGACGCCGCGCGGCGCTACTTCGACGTGACCGGCCGCCGGGTGAGCATCGAGTACGCGCTGATCCGCGACATCAATGACCACGCCTGGCGGGCCGACCTGCTCGGCACCGAGCTGAACCGGCGGGGCCGCGGCTGGGTGCACGTCAACCCGATCCCGCTCAACCCGAC
>JBDUAP010000381.1:0-2900 GCA_040004585.1 Sporichthyaceae bacterium | reverse complement strand
ACATCTCGCTGTTCCGGCCCGGCCCGGTCAAGAGCGACATGGTCACGCCGTTCCTCAAGGCGCGGCAGGGCTGGACCGAGCCGCACTACCTCCACGACGACCTGCGCCCGGCGCTCGAGGAGACCAGCGGCGTGGTTGTGTTCCACGAGCAGGTGCTGCAGATCGTCTCGGTGTTCACCGGCTGCTCGCTGGCCGAGGCAGACGAGGTACGACGTGCACTGGGGACGATCGAGGGGCAGCCCGAGGTCGAGGTGTGGCTGCGCCCCCGGGCGCTTGCCCGCGGCTACGACATGCCCACCATCGACAAGGTGTGGACAGTGCTCAAAGCCTTTGCTTCGTTCGGGTTCTGCAAGGCCCACGCCGCCGCGTTCGCCCTGCCGACCTACCAGTCGGCCTGGCTGAAGGCCCACCATCCGGCTGCGTTCCTGGCCGGTGTCCTCACCCACGACCCGGGCATGTATCCCAAGCGCCTCATCCTCGCCGACGCCCGCCAGTTCGGCATCGAGGTGTTGCCGCTCGACGTCAACCGCTCCGATGCCACCTACCGCGTCGAGCAGGTCGCGTCGCCGCCCGCCTGGCCCGGTGATGTCGAGCGGCCCTGGCACCGGGCCAGTTCCTACGGCATCCGGCTCGCGCTCTCGGAGGTCAAGGGCATCTCGTCGGCCGAGGTCGCCCGCATCGTCGCCGGGCGTCCCTACGGATCGTTGTCCGACTTCTGGCACCGGGCCTCGGTGTCCCGCCCGGTCGTCGAGCGGCTGGTGCTCACCGGCGGCTTCGACGACCTCTACTCCCTGCGATCGGGCGACCGGCCTGCCGCTGCCAACATCCGCACCCGCGACCGGCTGACCCGCCGCGACCTCCTGCTGCAGGTCCGCGAGCTCGACCGGTGGTCCCGTGCGGTGGCGCGCGGCTCCCGGCCGGGTGGCCGTCCCCGTCGTACGCCGAAGGAAGTCGTGACCACTGTCGAGCAGCCCGGCGTCCGCGAGCTGGCCGCCCGCCAGTCGCAGGCGGCGCGACCCGTCGTGGCCGCGCCGGTGCAGCTCGCCCTCGACCTCGGCGACGCCCCTCACTCGGTGCTGCCCAGCGGGTTACCCGAGATGAGTGGCGCCGAGCGGGTCCGCGCCGAGCTCGAGGTGCTCGGCCTGGACGCGAGCCGGCACGTCGTCGCGTTCTACGAGCCGTTCCTCGCCGCGATCGGGGCGACCCGCGCACCCGACCTGGTGCGCTGCCGCAGCCAGGCCGAGGTGCTCGTCGGGGGAGTGAAGGTCGCCACCCAGACCCCGCCGATCCGGTCCGGCAAGAGAGTCGTGTTCGTCACCCTCGACGACGCACGCGGGCCGATCGACGCGACGTTCTTCGAGGACGCCCAGGGCCCCTACGCCGCGACGCTGTTCCACTCGTGGCTGCTCGTCATCCGCGGTCATGTCCGCCGCACCGGGCCGCGGGGGGTGTCGATGCGAGCGACCGGCTGCTGGGAGCTGACCGAGCTGCACGCGGCGTGGCGGCACGGCGGTCTTGACGCCGTCGCTGCGCTGATGGCCGCTCCTGGGCTGGTCACCGAAGAAGCCGTCGCCGGGGCAGCCGAAAGCAGATCCACCCGCCCCGTCATGACCCGGCCCCCGGTGGGAGGTGCGGCGGGCACGTTCGAGTCGCGCGACCCGGAGGCGGGGTCCAGCGCGGGTGGCATGTCCCGGCCAGCACATGGCACGAGACGGGTGCTGGTGCACCCGAGCGGGTTCCGCCAGTCGCCGTACGCCGACCTCAAGCCGCCCGGAGACGACACCAAGACGGCCGCCCGCAAGGAAGGGGCGAAGCCGCCGCGCAAGCTGTGGCACAGCAGTCCGGGCAGCGCGGGATGACCGATCAACGCGCGCATCTGCGTAGGCTGCGGGCCAGATCCCACGATCTGATTTTCGCTGTGATCTCCGCTGGTCCGACCTGTCGAGGAGCGCCCCGTGCCCGACCGTGCCCGGACGAGCCGCCCGACTTCCGGGGGCATCGTCTGGGACGCAGTGGTTGCGGTCATCGACGCGAAGACGGGTGCCGACGATGCGCAGGCGTCACCTGTCCTGTCGATCGTGGATGTCGGTGGTGGCACCGGTGGGTTCGCGGTACCGCTGGCCACGCTGGGCCACCAGGTCACCGTGGTCGACCCGAGCCCCGACGCGCTGGCGTCGCTCGAACGGAGAGCCCGTGAAGAGGGCGTGCAGGTCCGCGCCCTCCAGGGCGACGCCGCCGGCCTGCTCGACGTCGTGGCACCCGACAGTGCCGACCTCATCCTGTGCCATGGGGTGCTCGAGCACGTCGACGACGTCGCGCCCGCCCTGTCCTCGCTCGTCACGGCGCTGCTTCCCGGCGGCACCCTCAGTGTGCTCGCCGCCAACCGCAACGCCGTCGTCATCGCCCGGGCCATCGCTGGCCACGTCACCGAGGCGCGGCACGCCTTGGACGACCCGGCTGGACGGTGGGGTGCGGGTGACCCGCTGCCGAGGCGGTTCACCGAGGAGCAGCTGGTGGACCTGCTCACCGCGGCCGGACTGTCGGTCCGTGCGGTGCACGGTGTCCGCGGCTTCAGCGACCTGGTGCCGCGGGTCGACGCCGACCCCGGCGAGGCCGCGGCCCTGCACGACCTGGAGACGGCCACCGCCGACCGGCCCGATTTCCGGGCTCTCGCGACCCAGCTTCATCTGCTGGCCGGCAAGGCCTGAGACAGCCAGCCGGACGGGCGGGGGGAACAGCACCCGATGAGCAGGAGCCAGCAGCTGGACCGGCCGGACCACCCGGGCCTTGACCCGCGAGGGCGGGTCCGGCGGGGCGGGGGGCGTAGGGAGACGGCGGATCGGGTTCGGGCGCGCGGAGGGGGTTGAAGGTGGAGGCGGGGCTGGTAGCGCCGGGGCGGG
>JBDUAP010000380.1:0-2902 GCA_040004585.1 Sporichthyaceae bacterium | reverse complement strand
GCTCTCCACCGGTCGCCTTGCGCGTCCCGGCGACGGCGAGCACGATGCCGCCGGCCAGCAGCACCGCGCCTGCCAGCGGTGACCGGAGCCGGGCGCGGGTGTCTCCACGCCGACCCGCGAGAACCGCGACGACGTTCTGTCGCGCCGCCAGCATCGCCGGCGCGAGCGCGGCCAACACCGCACTGAGCAGGCCGCAGAACGCGATCGCCACCACGTCGCGCACGGACAGCTCGAACGGGCCGAGCACCTCCGTGCTGAAGCCCTGGACGAGCGGCCGAGCGAGCCACGCCACGGCGACGCCGCCCACGGCGCCGACGACCGTGGCAGCCAGCCCGAGCACCAGCCCGCTGGCCAGCACGGCGCGCTTCACATCGCGGCGTTCCCCGCCCGTCGCCAGGATCAGCGCGAGCGACCGCTGTTGACGTCTGGCACCGACAGCGAAGGCCGGGCCGGCCAGCAGCACCACCTCGAGGAGGGCCATGGCGACCACCAGACCGAGCACAGCGATCTCCGTCGACCCCATGCCGGCATCGGGCATCGTGCCGATCGTGACCTCCGACGCCGGCGGCGGGTTCTCGATGACCTTGCGGGACATGATGTAGAGCCCGCGGGAGTTCAGCTCTTGCACCATCGCCCAGTCGACACCGCCCGGCCGGTGCACCAGCCAGGACCGGTGCGAGTCAGCACTCTGCACCCCGAGCGATCCGGGCAGGCCGAGGATCGTGCTCTGCTCGAGGGTGCTGGTCGACTCGAAGATGCCGCTGACCCGACGGGTCTGGCCGTTGTCCAGCGTGAGGTCGTCACCCACCGCGAAACCGCGCGCGGCCAGCCGGACGCTGACGGCGACCTCGTTCTTCGCCCGCGGCAACCGGCCATCGTGGACGTCGAAGAGCCCACTCGTCATCGGGTCGCGCAGGTCGACCTCGATCGCGCCCGGACGGGACACCCCTGCCGGCGTGCGGACGGCAACCTCGCCTCCGCTGATCGGGATGACCCGGGTGCGTGCGCCCAGCGCCGCGGTGATCGTGCTGTCGTCAGGTCTCGGTATCTCGACACCGCTGGCCTGACCCGCGAGCCAGGACAGGTCGGGGTTCTGGTCGACGGGGAAGGTGTCGCCCTCGTAGTTCACCAGCGCGTCCGCCGAGCCCAGCTTGCGGTCCAACCCCTCGCGCGCGGTTACCTGTGAGGTCCGCCCGAGGGTGTCCAGGGCGACGACGGCCAGCACCGGCAACGCGATCATGACGAGCACGACGGCGCTACGACCCCGGGCCCGCACCGCGTCACGACGGGCGATGCGCGGCATCGGCCGCCAACTGAGGCGACGGAAGACCCTCCTCATCACGCGGTGCTCGTGTCGAGCAAGGACTCGACGGCTGACGGCGGGCCAATCTCGTCGATAACCAGGCCGTCGCGCAGGAAGACGACGCGGTCGGCCCACGCCGCGTGCCGCGCCTCGTGGGTGACCAGCACGCCGGCCGCACCCGCGTCGCACCGGGCGCGCAGCAGCCGGAGCACCTGCTCGCCGGTCTCGGTGTCGAGCGCACCGGTCGGTTCGTCGGCCAGCACCAACCGCCGGTCGCCGACCACCGCCCGCGCGATGGCGACGCGCTGCTGCTGCCCGCCGGACATGTCGTCGGGGAAGCGGTCGGCGAGCTCGCCGATACCCACCTCGTCCAGTGCCTGTTGTGCCAGCTTGCGCGCGGCGCGATTGGAGTCGCCGTCGAGCTCGCGGGGCAGCGCGACGTTCTCGGCCGCAGTCAGCGCTGGGATCAGGTTGAAGTCCTGGAACACGTAGCCGACCGAGCGGCGGCGCAGCTGTGCGAGCTGCTTGCGGTTCAGGCTGCCCAGCACGATGCCCTCGATGGTCACCTCGCCACTCGTCGGCGAGTCGAGCCCGCCGGCGATCGTGAGCAGCGTCGACTTGCCGGAGCCCGACGGTCCCATCACGGCCACGAGTTCGCCGGACTGCACCGACAGCGACACCCCACGCAGGGCGTGCACCTCGGACTCGCCGTGCCCGTGCACCCGGGTCAGGTTCTCGATGCGCAGAACGGTGCTCACCGTCGTACCCCCTCGCTCGTCGTCTCGGAAGTCGGCGCGTCCATCGCCGCGACCTCGCGCCGGTCACCGCTCACTCGCGCCAATCGGGCCTCGCAGTGGTCGAGCCAGCGGACCTCGGCTTCAGCCGCGAAGATCAGCGACTCGAGGACCAGCAGCCAGGCCAGGTCACCGCCGGCGCTCGGCTCGGCGGCGTCGGCCTTGAGCCGGGTGTAGTCCTGCAGGGCGCGGATGGTGGCGGTGCGCTGGCTCTGGACAACAGCGCGTACATCGACGCCGGGCACCGTGACCGCCATCGCCAGCTTGATGGCGAGCTCGTCACGCGGCGGGGTCGTGCGGCTGACGGGGGTGGCGAACCAGGAGCGGACCTCGTCGCGGCCGGCGGCGGTGATCCGGTAGACCGCGTGGCCCTCGTCGTCCTGGCCGGCCGCCTCGACCAGGCCGTCGCGCTCCAGCCGGGAGAGGGTCGTGTAGACCTGCCCGACGTTCAGCGGCCAGGTCGCGCCGGTGCGGGACTCGAACTCGGCGCGGAGCTGGTAGCCGTACATCGGTTCCTGCTCGAGCAGCGCCAGCAGACCTTGCCGGATCGACATGAGCGGCCCTCTCGGTCGGGGTATACCCCGTATGTATACCGAGTAAGGCCGCGCTGCGCAACTATCTTTGCATGATCGTGGCGGGAGGGGGGTCAGCGGGTGAGGAGGACCTTTCCGACGTGCTCGCCCGCCTCGACGACCCGGTGGGCGTCCGCGGCCTCAGCCATCGGCACCAACCGGTCGACGATCGGGCGTAGCGCGCCGGACTCGAACAGCGGCCAGACATTTTCGCGCACCGACGCCACGATGGC
>JBDUAP010000379.1:0-2912 GCA_040004585.1 Sporichthyaceae bacterium | reverse complement strand
ATCGAGCCGGCGAACCCCTCCAGGAACGGTCGCGCGAGACGCGGGTCCAACCGGTTCAGGAAAGACGTGTCGTCCAGTGCGCCGGCCGGAAGCGCGCCGCCGCTCTTGATCGCCGCGGCCACGGATGCGTTGGTGGGGTCGGCCAGCACCTTCGGGTCGCCCAGCGCAACCTGCAGCGCGCTGGCGTTCTCCGGCGCGCGGAACGCGGACTTGATCTTGTCGCCCACCGTGGAGAACAGGATGGCCAGAAAGACGGCCGTGCCGAGAGTTCCGCCCATCTGCCGGAAGAACGTGGCCGAGGACGTTGCCACCCCCATGTCGCGCGGCGGCACTGCGTTCTGCACGGCGAGCACCAAGGGCTGCATGTTGCCGCCCAGCCCGAGGCCGAAGATGCTCATGATCAGCATCGTCTGCCAGAGCGGGGTGTCGACGCCAACCCGGCTGACCAGCCCCAGGCCGAGGACGAGGAGCACCGAGCCGACGACCGGGAAGATCTTGTAGCGCCCGGTCCGGGCGATCATCTGGCCGGAGAAGATCGAGCCGGCCATGATCCCCGCCGTCATGGGTAGCAGCATCAGACCGGCCTGGGTCGGGGTAGCGCCCTTCACGATCTGCAGGTAGAGCGGCAGCGCGGCGAGCCCGCCGAACATGCCCATGCCGATCAGGAAGTTGAGCACCGACCCGATGCCGAACGTGCGGCCGCGGAACAGCCGCAGCGGCAGCAGCGCGTCATCGCCGTACCGGCGTTCTGACATCACGAAACCGACGATGCCGACGAGCCCGATAACCATCAGGGTCAACGACCGGGGCGATCCCCAACCCCACTCACGGCCCTGCTCGGCCAGGATCAGCAGCGGTGTGAGTCCGAGCATCAGGGCGACCGCACCGGGCCAGTCGATGCGGTGCTCGCGACGGGAGTGCGGAAGGTGCAGGTGCCGCGCCACGACGGCGAGCGCGAGGATGCCGACCGGGACGTTGACCAGGAAGACCCAGCGCCAGCCGGTGATGCCGAGAATGTCCGACTGTCCCGCGAGGAAGCCGCCGACCACCGGGCCGAGCACGCTCGAGGTGCCGAAGACGGCGAGGAAATAGCCCTGGTACTTAGCCCGCTCGCGCGGCGGCACGATGTCGCCGATGATCGTCAGCGCGAGGGAGAACAGGCCGCCGGCGCCGAGTCCTTGGAGCGCGCGGAAAGCGGCGAGTTGGTACATCGAGTCGGCGAACCCGCACAGTATCGAGCCGATGACGAACACCGAGATCGCCGTGAGGAAGAACGGACGGCGCCCGTAGAGGTCGGAGAGCTTGCCGTAGAGAGGCGTGCTGATCGTGGCGGTGATGAGGTAGGCCGTGGTGGCCCACGCCTGAAGGCTCAGACCCTGCAGGTCATCGGCGATCGTGCGGATCGATGTGGCCACGATGGTCTGGTCGAGCGCCGCCAGGAACATGCCCAGCATCAGCCCGGAAAGGATCGTGAGGATCTGCCGGTGGGACAGGGCCGCCCCGGGGTCGACGGGGGGACGGGTGCCGGAGGTTGCCGCGGTTGTCATCAGGTCCTGTTCGTAAATGCTTGCATCGTCCAAGTAACTTCTTGCACCATACAAGTATTCCGGCCGCTCCGCCAACCGGGTTTTGCTAGCGGCGCGTCGCCCGGCGCACCTGGCCGGCTGGCGTCCGCTGGGCCGCCTGCCGCCGTTGGTAGGCCTCCCAGGCCTTGCGCCCGAGGAAGACCGCGAGTCCGCGCCAGATCCATCGCATCACCATGAACGCCTCCTTACCCCTCCGGCGTGACCCAATCCCCCAGCACGCGAACTGGAGAGGTCAGCCGCCGGACTTGCGGCGTAACTGGCGCTTCTGCTTGTCGTTGACGGCGGGCCCCACGCCGGAGCTGCCGGCTTGCTGCCCGCGCGCGGTGTCGTTGGCCTTCGCGGCGCTGGTCTTGCGCTCCAGGGCCTCGCGGAACTTGCGCGCCACCTCGTCCTCGGTCTTGGCCGGCTTCTTGGCGCCCTCGCCCATGGCTGACTCCTCGTTGGTCCGCGGCCACCGGCTGAACCGGCTCGCTCTGGGACTGCTGCAAAACTGCTGCTTGCTACCAGCCCCGATTCTCGCACTACCCTCGCCGACATGGCTGTTGGGTTTCGGCCGACACGCGTCGACGTGCTGGACGATGCGTGGGAGATCGAGGACACATCCGAACGGGGGGACGTCTGATGGCAGCGCATTCACGGGCAGGCCAGCCGGCCCAGCCGGAAGACCTGGTCGACGTGGCGCGGCTGGTGACGGCCTACTACGCCGAGCACCCTGACCCGAGCGAGCCGGCGCAGCAGGTGCTGTTCGGCACGTCGGGGCACCGCGGCTCGGCGTTCGACCGCGCGTTCAACGACGACCACATCGCCGCGACGACGCAGGCGATCTGCGACTACCGACGGGCCAACTTCATCGGCGGTCCGCTCTTCCTCGGCAAGGACACCCACGCCCTGTCCGAGCCCGCCTACGCGACGGCCCTCGAGGTGCTCGCTGCCAACGAGGTCACCGTGCTGGTCGACCCGCGCGACCGCTACACGCCCACCCCCGCGATCTCACTCGCGATCCTGACGCATAACGAGGGCCGGCGCTCGACCGACACCGCCCGCGCCGACGGCATCGTTGTCACGCCGTCGCACAACCCGCCGCGCGACGGCGGGTTCAAGTACAACCCGCCCGACGGCGGCCCGGCCGGCAGCGACATCACCGGCTGGGTGCAGGACCGCGCCAACGAGCTCCTGCGCGCGGGCATGCGCGGCGTGATGCGGGTGCCGCTGTCCCGGGCTCGCGCGGCCGACTCCACGCAGCACTACGACTTCCTCGCGGCGTACGTCGAGGAGCTCCCGTCAGCGGTGGACCTCGACGCGATCCGCGCCAGCGGCCTGAAGATC
>JBDUAP010000378.1:0-2912 GCA_040004585.1 Sporichthyaceae bacterium | reverse complement strand
GCCCGGTCCACCGACTTCGGGTCCTTGAGGTACTGCTGGTAGATCTCGTCCACCAGCCACTCATTGGGACCGAAGACGGCCAAGGAGCCCGTCGCGCCGGAGCCGGGGTTCTGCCCAGAGGTGCTGCTGTCTGACGGCTGCGACACGGCGCGAATCGCCCTCTTCCGCGGGTTTCGATCGACGATACGGGTGCGTCCAGACTAGTCGCCCCCGCGGGCTAGGTCGTGGTGCCCCGTTGGTGCGCGTAGTAGGTCGCTGTCATGTCCTGCCCGCCATGACACAGGTCGGCGGCGCGGGCGAGGTGGCGGCGTACCGCCTCGGTCATGGCGAGGTCGACATCCTGAAGGTCCGGTGAGATCGCGTGGGTCAGCGGTCGCGCAGCCGGATCACGAAGCGCAGCCCCGACCATGTCGCGTCGATCGCGCAGACCTTGTTGTCGACCAGCCCTGCCGACAGGCCGACCGCTCGGATCGAGTTCTCGTCGAGGTCGGTGGAGACCCCGCTGGAACGCTTCGGCCAGGCGACCCACAGCCCGCCGTTCGGGACCAGGCGGGCCGCCAGCGGCGCGAACCGCTGCTCGAGACGACGCAGGTCCGTGCAGAACAGCAGGACCACGTCGTACGGCGTGCGCCCGGCCCGGCGGTGCAGGTCGCCGTCCGGCAGCGGCCCTAGGTCGGCCCCGTCCGGCGCACCGACGAGGAGAACCCGGTGGCCCGCCTTGATGCCCAGCTTCTGCGGGAGGGGCGTCCCGGAGTAGCCCGCGGGATTCGACGTGGCCGTCATGCCGCCGCAGCGTAGTTCGGGACAGCCCCGTCCAGCAGAGGGCATGGTGGGAGGTGTGACCGAGCCGAGCGCCGCAGTGACCGCCGACCCGTTGGTGGCCGGCACTGCCCGCGCCCGCTGGGTCATCGCGGCGACTGTCCTCGGCTCCGGGATGGCGTTCATCGACGCGACCGTCGTCAACGTGGCGCTGCCGCGGATCGGGTCCGAACTCGGTGCCGGCCTCGCGGGACTGCAGTGGACGATCAACGCCTACACGCTGGCGCTGGCCGCGTTGATCCTGCTCGGCGGGTCGCTCGGCGACCGTTTCGGCCGGCGGCGGGTCTTCGTGGCGGGCGTGGTGTGGTTCGCGCTGGCCTCGCTGCTGTGCGGGCTCGCACCGAACATCGCGACGCTGGTGCTGGCCCGCGCACTACAGGGAGTCGGCGGGGCGTTGCTCACTCCGGGCAGTCTGGCCATCCTTCAGTCCTCGTTCCGCCAGCAGGACCGCGCCCGCGCGATCGGCGCCTGGTCCGGTCTCGGTGGCGTCGCCGGGGCGGTGGGGCCGTTCCTCGGTGGTTGGCTCGTAGACGCCGCCTCGTGGCGGTTCGTCTTCCTGATCAACCTGCCCGTCGCCGCGGCCGTCGTGGCGATCACCCTTCGCTGGGTGCCGGAGTCACGGGACGCGGAGGCGTCGCAGGAGTTGGACCTGCTGGGTGCGGGGCTTGGCGTCGTGGGCCTCGGATCGCTGACCTACGGCCTGATCTCGTGGCAGGGCCATGGTTTTTCCTCGCCGGTCGTGCTGAGCGCGTTGGGTCTTGGCGTCGCGAGCCTGGTGGGCTTCGTGGCCCGAGAGCGATGGGCCCGCGAGCCGATGCTGCCGCTTGGCATCTTCCGCTCGCCGGTTTTCACTGCGACCAACCTCGTCACGTTCGCCGTCTACGCCGCGATTGGAGGCGTGTTCTTCCTGCTCGTGCTGGAGCTGCAGGTCGTGAGCGGCTACTCCGCGCTGCGGGCGGGAACGGCCCTCTTGCCCGCCACCCTGATGATGCTGTTGCTCTCGGCCCGGGCCGGCGCGATTGCCTCCCGCATCGGTCCGCGATGGCCGATGACGGTCGGACCCCTGACCAGCGCTGTCGGCGTGGCGCTGATGACGCGGATCGGGCCGCATGCGTCGTACATCGCGGACGTGCTGCCAGCGGCGTCGCTCTTCGGGCTCGGCCTCGCCTTCACCGTCGCGCCGCTGACCGCCACGGTGCTGGCGGCTGCGCCGGACCGGCACGCCGGGCTGGCCAGTGGCGTCAACAACGCGGTAGCCCGGGTCGCCGGGCTGCTCGCGGTGGCGGCGCTGCCGCTGGTCGCCGGCCTGGGCGGCGCGGCTTACGCCGATCCGACGTTGCTGGACCCGGCGTTCACCACGGCGATGACCGTTTGCGCGGGGCTGCTCGCCGTGGGGGGAGTGCTCGCCGCACTGACGATTCGGACCACACGTCCGGGTCAGGACGGCGCTCCGCCAGACCGGTCCCGGCACCACTGTGCCGTGGACGCACCGCCGCTGGCGCTCAGCTCGCCGCCTCGGTGACCCACTGACGCAGGCGCTCCAGCGCCTCGCGCTCGACTTGGCGGACCCGTTCGCGGGACACCCCCAGCTTCGTCGCGATTTCGTCGTACGTCTGCCGCCGACCGTGCTCGAGGCCGTAGCGGGCCCGGATCACGGCCGACTCGCGTTCGCGGAGGTCGCCGATCAGGGCAATGAGCTGCTGCTGGGAGGCCCGCTCAACGACGAGGTCCTCGGGGCTCGCATCCGTGGCGTCGACCAGGTCGCCCAGCGTCGTCGCCCCCGAGTCGCCGACGAGAGCGTCCAGGCTGGCCGGCGTACGGGAGATCGCATCGAGGTCGGCCACTGCCTCGACCGCCAGATCCATTTCGGTTGCCACCTCGGCATCGCTGGGCTCGCGGCCGAGGGCTGTGGAGAGGTCCCGTCGGGTCCGGCCCAGGCGACTGAGCTTCTCCACCTGATGGACGGGGAGGCGGACAACCCGGCTCTGCTCGGCGATCGCCCGGCCGATCGACTGACGGATCCACCAGGTCGCGTAGGTCGAGAACTTGAAGCCGCGCGTGTAGTCGAACTTCTCGACCGCCCGCACCAGACC
>JBDUAP010000377.1:0-2915 GCA_040004585.1 Sporichthyaceae bacterium | reverse complement strand
CGGCGGACCTGGTCGAGGAACAGGTTGGTCGTGATCCGGTGCAGCCAGCCCTCGAAGGTGCCGGGCGTGTAGCTGGACAGAGACCGGAAGACCCGCACGAACACGTCCTGGGTGAGGTCCTCGGCGTCGTACGGGTTGCCCGTCAGGCGGTAGGCCAGTCGATAGACCCGGGCCGAGTGGGTGCGGACCACCTCGTCCCAGGTGGGCGGGGCCCAGTCGGTCTGACTGTCCTCGGGACAGCCCACCGGTGTCTCGGTCACCAGCGCGCCTCCCCGATCCAGAACAGCCAGTGCACTCATGGTGCCTCGTGCTTCCTTCCTTCGTCGCAACCGGGCACTCCGGACTGGTGTTCCCTGGCAACGACTCGCCCCGTGATCGCGTTCCGTTGGACGCTCCCCCACTAGGCTCGGCCCCGCCGGACACGTGCAGCGAACAGCCGCGGAGGCAGCCATCAGCGAGAACCACGAGCCCAGCTGGGCCTACGCCGCGGATTTCGTCTCGGAGGACGGCGTACTCGCCACCGCGAGAGCGAAGGGGGACGAGCTGGGCTGTGTGCCCGTCCACCCCGGGGCGGGGGCGGCGCTGAGAATGCTGGCGGCTGCGGTAGGCGCCAGAGCCGTGGTCGAGGTGGGCACCGGTGCCGGGGTGGGCTCGGTGTGGCTGCTCAGGGGGATGCGACCCGACGGCGTACTCACGACCGTCGACGTCGAGCCGGAGCACCAGCGGGCGGCCCGCGAGACCTTCAACGAGGCCGGCATCCCGGCCAACCGGGTACGGCTCATCTCCGGCCGGGCACTCGACGTGCTGCCCCGCCTCAGCGACGGTGGCTATGACCTGGTCTTCGTCGACGCCGAAAAGGCGGAGTACCCGGACTATCTCGAGGAGGCCCTCCGGCTGCTGCGCCCCGGCGGGCTGGTGGTATTCGACAACGCCCTCTGGCACGGCAAGGTGGCCGACCCGGCGGTTCGCGACGAGGACACCACGGCGATCCGCGAGCTCGGCCGCATCGTGCGCGACGACGAACGCCTGGTCGCCTGCATGCTGCCGAGCGGCGACGGGCTGCTGTGCGCCGTCAAGAAGCCGGAGTAGTGCCAGCCGGATCCGATCAGGCCGGGTTAGACCTAGTCCCTGGACCGGCAGCGAACCCGGCCGCA
The DNA here is from genome assembly GCA_040004585.1 of Sporichthyaceae bacterium. GTDB lineage: Bacteria > Actinomycetota > Actinomycetes > JACCUZ01 > JACCUZ01 > JBDUAP01. Next base: position 1,761 of record JBDUAP010000377.1, on the reverse strand, counting down.
CCCTCGGCCACACCGACAACCTCGAACACCTCCTAGAGCACCGGCGGTGCCCCGATGATGCAGGGGCCCTCGAACCACTCCTGGGCCGCCGTCGGCCAGCGACCACCGCACGGCCAGGCCGAACATCGTCATCGCAGTCCCTCCAGCCAGCGCAGAAGCAGCCGGGTGCCGAAGCCGGTGGCGCCCTTGCTGACCTCGTGCTCGTCGCGCTCGGATCGAGCGGGCCCGGCGATGTCCAGGTGCACCCAGCGCCGCGCGCCCACGAACTCGCGGAGGAACAGGGCGGCGATGATCGACCCGCCCTGGATGCCGGGGTCGCGGGAAAGGTTGGCCAGGTCGGCCACCGACGAGTCCAGCGCGGAGCGGTAGTCGTCGACCAGCGGCATCCGCCACAGCCGCTCGCCGCTGGACTCGCCCGCCGCCAGCAGTTGCCCGGCCAGCTCCTCGTCGTCGGTGTAGAGCGCACCGTGGCGTCGTCCCAGACCGATCGACGCGGCGCCGGTCAGCGTCGCCAGGTCGACCAGGATGTCTGGGCCGAGCTGCTCGTCGGCGTAGGCCAGCGCGTCGGCAAGAACCAACCGGCCCTCGGCGTCGGTGTTGAAGACCTCGACCGTCCGGCCGCCGTAGTGCGTGATCACGTCGCCAGGGCGCAGGGCGGAGGCGCCCGGCATGTTCTCGGCGGCAGCAACGACTCCCGTGACCGGCACCCGGACACCGGCGGCCTGCAACACCGACATCACCGCGATGACCGCTCCCCCGGCCGCCATGTCGGTCTTCATCGGCACCATCGCCTCGCGCGGCTTGAGCGAGAGCCCGCCCGAGTCGAAGGTGATGCCCTTCCCGACCAGGACGACGTGCGGAGCCCGGGTCCGCCCGTTGGGCCGGTAACGCAGCTCGATCACCCGGGGCGGCCGGCTCGAGCCCATCCCGACGCCGAGCACGCCGCCCCAGCCCTCGGCCGCCAGCTCCTTCTCGTCGCGGATCCGCACGTCCAGCCCGCTAGGGCGCGCCAGGCCTCGGGCCTGCGCCGCCAGCCACGCCGGGTCCTTCTCGTTGGACGGAGTGTTGGCCAGATCGCGGGCCAGGTGGGTGGCCGCTGCGGTGCGTACGGCGGCCTCGACAGCAGCCTCGGTGCCGCGGTTCTTCGCGGCATGGACGTCCAGCCGCGCCAGCACAGGCCCGTCCGGAGCTGTGCTCTTGCGGGTGAAGCGATAGGTCCCGAGAAGCAGCCCCTCGAGGTGGGCCCGCAGCCCGTCAGCATCCGCGCCCCGCGCAGTGTCCGTCGCCAGGTGGTCGGTCCTCGCAGCACGTGCCAGTGCAGCGCCTGCCCGCCGCAGCGCTGCCGCGCTGCCGTCGCCGATCCCGACGAGCAGGATCCGCGTGAGCGGTGAGTTCCCGGCCGGAACCGGGACCTCGGTCACCTCACCCGGCTTCCCCTTCGCGTCGGCCCGTTCCAGAACAGACCGCAGCGACACGTCGTACGTCGAGTCCAGCGTCGCCGTCACGTCGTCCGCGACAACCGCTGCGCCCTCGACCGGGCGTACCGCGGTTGCCAGCACCTCGGTGTCGCCGGTCGTCAGCGGGTCGGCCGTCAGGGTGACCTGTGCGAGGCGGTCCAAGGTCAGCCGGTCATCCGGCGACGTTCTTCAGGGCGTCTCCGAGCGAGTTGGCCTCGACGGCCGACAGCTCGACGACGAGGCGACCGCCACCTTCCAGGGGCACCCGCATCACGATCCCGCGGCCCTCCTTGGTGACCTCGAG
>JBDUAP010000066.1:0-9789 GCA_040004585.1 Sporichthyaceae bacterium | reverse complement strand
GACCGCCGCGGCCGAGGACGTCACCAACGTCTACAAGGTCGGCCAGAACACGTCGCGGCTGCTGCTCGCCTGTGGCGACCTGGTCACCGCGTGGCTGCTGCTGCGCCAGGCCGTGGTGGCCAAGGCCGCGCTGGACGCCGGCGCGACCGGGCGTGACCAGGCGTTCTACCAGGGCAAAGTCGCCGCCGCGAAGTTCTTCGCCGCGCAGGCGCTGCCGCTGCTCGCGGCGCACCGGGCGGTCGCCGAATCGGTCGACAATGCGCTGATGGACCTGCCCGAAGAGGCGTTTTAGCCGCCGCCCCACCCGCTAGTTCGACCACGTTCGGTAGGTGAGACCCCGCTTCAACAGGTGGACCTGCCTGCTCTCGCGGGGTTTCGCCTAGTGAGGTGCGGGTGAGTCGCTGCCGGACTTGACCGAATGTGGCGTGGTATGCCTGGCTAGGACCACCCATTGAGGTCGCTTGACCCGCGTCCCTGGTGGGTAGACCGACCCTGATCGGCGGACAAACCCGTCCGACCGCACCGCCCTCACGTGGAGGTTTCCATGGGCATCGGCGTCAGCATCTTCCTGATCGCCGTCGGCGCGATCTTGGCCTTCGCGGTCAACTACGACCTCAACGGCCTGGACATCGCGGTGGTTGGCTTCATCCTCATGATCGTCGGACTCATAGGCCTGATCATGACCGCATTCATCTTCGGCCCGCGCCGGACCGCAGGTCGCGAAACGGTGGTCGAAGAGCGCCGGACGTACGACGACCGCATCTAGCTTCTCGCCCCACAGCACGGCCCGAGGCCGGCGGCCTTCTCAGGTCGCCGGCCTCGCCATTTGCACCTAACGGAAGACTGTTCTCATGCGCACCTCCATCGGCACCGGCGTCATCCTGATGGCGATCGGCGGTGTGCTCGCCTTCGCGGTGCGCGCGCCGTCCGAGGTCCAGCAGTACCTCGACGTCGTCGACCTCGGCCTGATCCTCATCTGGGCGGGATTGCTCGTCCTCGGCATGCAGATCTACATGCACCGGCCCCGGCGCCCCCGGCCGGCGCGCGTCACCCGGCGCGACGGGCCACTCGAGGACCCCTGGCGCGACCAAGACGTCCACCGCCCCGGCTACGCCGGCGAGACCCAGCGCTTCCCGTCCATCCGCGGCCCCCGCAACCGCTAACGCCCCCTCCCCCATTCCCACCCGCCGGTTCGACCACGTTCGGTAGGTGAAACTCCGCCACCACAGGTGGATCCACCTGTTGAGGCGTGGTTACGCCTCGTGAGGTGAGCATTCTCCATGAACGACAGCGACTCGGCCGCCGCGATAGACGGCAACGGCCGCGCCGGTCTCGCTGCCGTCCGTGAGCAGAGTGGCGAGCCGGTCGCGCACCGGCGCGAACCCAGGATGGGTGCTGCCGCCCAGCGGCGCTGAGCTCACAGGCGACGGTCGGCGAGCACCGGGAAGCTGGACCGCGTGGCGGCCACCGACGTGAGGTCGAGGTCGACGGTGAGGATCTCCTCGTCGAACTCGCCGGCCTCGGCCAGGATCACGCCCCACGGGTCGACGACCATCGAGTTGCCACCCATCGGCACACCCGCATGCGTTCCCGCGGTGTTGCATGCCACGACGTACATCTGGTTCTCGACCGCGCGGGCCTGCGCGAGCAGCCGCCAGTGCGCGATCCGCTTGGCCGGCCACGCCGACGCCATCACCAGTGCCAGCGCTCCGCCGTCGAGCAGCCCGCGGAACATCTCGGGGAAGCGCAGGTCGTAGCAGGTCGCGATGCCCAGCCCGTCGTGCACGACGATGTCGGTGCCCGGCGTCATCATCTTGGGCTCGCCCTCACCGAAGCCGAACAGGTGGATCTTGCGGTAGGCGGCGAGCACATTGCCGTCGCCACCGAGCAGCACCGAGGTGTTGAACATCCGCCCGGTGTCGTCGCGCTCGACGAACGAGCCCATGTGCACCATCGCACCGAGGTCGGCGGCCGCGGCGGACAACGCCTGCAGGCTCGGTCCGGCGGTCGGCTCCGCCTGCCCTTCCCACGTGTCGTAGGCGAAGCCGCCCTGCGGCCAGAGCTCCGGCAGTACGACGAGGTCGGCGCCCGCCTGCGCGCGGACCAGGCCGGCCACCCGTTCGCGTCGCTCGTCCGGGGTCTCGTCGTCGCCGTAGGCGAGCTGGATGACGTGGACTCTCACCGGCTCAGCCTCGCACGCCGCCCCGGGCGCGCGCTAACCCCCGGCCACCCGACGCGGACTCAACGACTGCCGCCGCGCCACCGGATCGCGGCTGGACCAGAGCAGGAGCAGCGTCGAGGCCGCGAGCAGGAGCCACCAGCGCACGTGCGCCGACTCCCAGCCGGGTCCCGGGCCGCCGTAGAGCGCGAACCGCGAGGGCAGCTGGAACGCGCCAAGCACCACCACGAACACCACCGGCGTGGTCGCCACACCGGGATCTGTGGATCCCGACCACCGGGTGACGGCGGCCGCGGCGGCCAGGGCCAGGACGAGCAGAGCGATCAGCTCGAGGGTCAGGCCGGCGACCGGCAGCCGGGTTGCGTGGGTGTCCAACCGCCACACCGCGCCCGCCCAGGGCGGAGTCACGAGCGCGACCGCCGCCGCGCCCCGCAGGAACCGCCGCCAGGCCAACGTCGACGGCGATGCCTCGAGCGTCGGGGCCGCCTCGTCGTCGAGCACGAAGGCGGCGCCAAGGACAGCGATCACGGCGACGGCGCGCAGCAGGAGCAACGCGGAGCCGGGGTCGTCGAGTGCCCCGTCCTTCAGCACCAGCAGCAGGGCGACCAGGCCCCAGGCGGCCACGCCCGGCTGCCAGCGGATCGCCGACCCCAGCGGCCGGGCCAGGGCCACGACCTGACGCCCGGTCACGGCAGCTGGGCCCAGCCCGCGACGGCCGCCCCGGCGACAATGACGGCGCCGATCGCGACCAGCCGGCCACGACGGCGTACGTCGGGCAGGCAGGCGAAGACAGCGGCGAACGCGCACAGCAGCGCGAGGTAGACCGCGTGCCACCCGGCCGAGCCGCCCGCGAAGTCGGGGTCGTCCAGCATCGACCGGGCCGTCGTCCACGGGGCAAGCCAGCCGAAGCGGCCCTGCGCGAGGATCCACCCGGTGCCCATCACAGCGCCGACGAAAGCCACCAGCAGCCCACCGCGCCACCGCAGCCACCTGGCGGCGGCGACGCCGAGCAGCCCGCCGCCGAGCACCACGGCAGGCACCTGGGCGAGCTCCGCGGCCGTGTAGATGCCGAACGGCTCGTCCTGGGCCCGCTCGAGCAGCCAGACACCGATGGTGAGCAGCACCGAGATCAGAGCAGGGCCGAGCAGGACGGCGACGCAGTGGGCCGCGGTCCGCGCCGCAGCACCCGTGGGCAGGGCCTCGAGCACGTCCTGCGCCCTGCTGCGCCGCGCGAGGGAGGCGACCAGGCCGGCGGCGAGCAGTGACATGAGCCCGTACCAGATCAGCTGGACGCCGGTCACGACCACGAAGACCTGCCGGGCCGAGGGCAGGTCTGCGCCGGTCGCAGCCCGCGCCCCCACCGTCGGCACGATGACGAACGCGCCCAGGAGGTACACCGGGTGCAGCACCAGCCGTCGGGCCTCGTTCCAGCCGAGCGCCCACGATGTGCGCAGCCCAACGGCGCTCACGGCAGCTCCGCCCGGCCGAGCTCGCTCACGCCGCCACCGCCACCGACTCGTCTCCGATGAGCAGCAGGTAGGCGTCCTCGATGGTGGGGGCGACCAGCTCGACGCCGGCCGGCGGCGAGTCGCCGATGTTGCGGTGCTCGCCGGTGCCGGTGCGCCAGGCCAGGCGGGCGTCGGGCGATCGCTCCCGGGCGAGCCACACCCGGCCGGCTGCCTGCTCGATCAGCTGGGCCGGCGTGCCGTCGAAGACGGTGCGCCCGGCGTGGATCACCGCGACGGTGCCGCACAGGGCGGCCACGTCCTCGGTCTGGTGGGTGGACAGGATGACGCTGCGGCCCTCCCCGATCCGGGAGATCATCTCGCGGAAGCGCAGCCGCTGCTCCGGGTCCAGGCCCACGGTCGGCTCGTCGAGCACCACCAGGTCGGGCTCGCCGAGCAGTGCCTGGGCCAGCCCGACGCGACGTCGCATGCCGCCCGAGAGGGCGCGGATCTTCTTTCCGCTCACCGTGGTGAGACCGACCAGGTCGAGCACCCGGCGCACCTCGTCGTGGCGGGCGTGGCGGTCGGTCATCTCCTTGAGGATCGCCACGTAGTCCACGAACTCGAACGCGGTGAAGCCGCGGTGGAAGCCGGGCTCCTGGGGGAGGTATCCGAGCCGGCGGCGGATCTCGAGACGCTCGTCGGGCTTGCCCGGGTCGTGGCCGAGCAGCCGGATCCGGCCCGCGTCGGGGGCCAGGACGGTGGCCAACATCCGCAGCAGCGTGGTCTTGCCGGCCCCGTTCGGCCCCAGCAGCCCGGTCACCCCGGTCCCGGCCACCAGACTCACGCCGGCAAGCGCCGGCGTACGCCCGAAGCTCTTGGTCACCTCGTCGACCACGACTGCCGTCACGACTCTCTCCTCAGGTCGAAGGCGGCTTGACGGTGCAGGCCGGACAGGAATGCGATCGAGATCAGGAGGGCGGCCAGGCAGGCGGTCTGCCCGACGGCCCCGAACGCGGCGTACGGCGAGCCGGTGGCCCCAACCGCGGCGAAGACCGCGCCGAGCCACAACGCCACCACCGCGCCCGCGGCGGCGGGGGCGCGCACCCGGACCGACAGCGCGAGGGTGGTGCCGGTGAGCGCGAGAGCGGGCAGCAGCCAGGCGCCCGCCACGGCCGGCGCGGCCGGGAGCAGGAGCGCCGCCAGCCCGACCAGCGCCATCGTGGTGAGCAGCACCGCTGCGGTGCGCAGCAGGACCAGTCGGAACGCGGAGTACGGCGCGGCCAGCGCCACATCGTACGTCGGGTCGGTGTCCCTGCCGTAGGCCACCGCGACCCCGGCGACGGGCAGCACCGGGGCGAGGGCCAGGAAGACCAGCACCCCGCGCGGTCCGGACTGGGCAGCCAGCAGTGCGAACACCAGGGCAACGGTGACCGAGAGCAGCCACGCCGTGGTGAGGGAGGGGGTCGCGGCGAGCAGCCGTGCCGTGTGGTCAGGCACCCGCAGCCGCACCAGGAGGTGCTCGGTCAGGGTCATCCGCGGCGAGTCGACCGCCTCGGCGACCGCGGCCCAGATGGCGTCCAGGCGAGGGGCCGGGACCGCGGCGGCGACACCGGCTCGACAGCGCGCGCACGCGAGCAGGTGCGCCTCCACGGAGGCGGCCGCGGCGGGTGCGAGGTCATCGCGGGCATACCGGCTCAAGGTCGCAGTGTCCGCGTGCCAGGCGGTGGGTTCCGCACTCATGCCAGTGCCTCCCTGAGTTGTGCCTTCGCGCGCATCATGCGGGTCTTGACGGTGCCGCTTGGGATGCCGAGCAACCGGCCGGCCTCACGGGAGGTGAGACCGTCGAGGACGGTTGCCTGCACGACCGCCCGCAGCTCGGGGGAGAGCCGGTCCAGGGCCGGGCCCAACTCGCCGTACTCCACGCCGAGCAGGACCCGCTCCTCCGCCGACTCCGCGAGCCCCAGCGCCGCCTCGTCGGCCCCGGTGAGAACGAGCTCGGCCCGTGGCCGGCGACGCAAGGCGTCCAGGAGGCGCCGGATGCCGATGCCCCAGACCCAGGCCGCCACCTCGCCGTCCCCCTTCCAGCGATGGGCTCCCTTCCAGACCGCGACGAAGGTGTCCTGGACGACCTCGTCGACCACATTCGGGTCGGCGCAGCGCCGGGAGAGCCGCAGGATCAACCACGGAGCATGCCGGGCGTGCAGCTCGGCCAGCGCCGACCTGTCGCCGTCGGCCAGCGCCGCGACCAAGTCGGGGTCGCTGCGCTCGCCCGTCATGGCGTCCACTGTCATCCTGTCGTCCGCTCAGCGCAGCAGATCGGCTCAGAACGCCGCGGACAGGCAGCCGAGCCGCGGACCGGCGTTGCCTGCAGGTGGCGTGCCCCCGGGACTGGTGTGGTCGCGGTGGATGATGACCGAGCGCGTGACGGGTGCATCTCCGCGGAACTGCCAGTCGACGACGGTTTGGGCGCTGCCGTTGCCCTCGTTGTCGGTGATGAGGTCGAGCCACGCCTCGTTGTCCGGGTTCGCGAACGCCGGGTCGACGGACGCAATGGTCTCGAAGTCCCTGACCGGTGGTATGGCCGCCGCGAGCAGGACGGCTGGGTCGACGACGTTCTGGTAATGAGCGCCCGGCGCCAGGGGAGCGGTGGCTGCGCCGCACTCCTTGTAGTGCACGTGCGCGCCGTACGTCGCGTCCGCCGTGAAGCCTCGCACCTGCAGCGTCACGACGGTCTTGCCGCTCCCGGTCTCGATCGACCGCACTCGTGCCCACGCGGTGGACGGCAGTGCGTCCGTGGCACTGGCGTAGCGAACGAGCTCTCCCGCCGATGTGTTCGGCTCGTTGGCCATCGAAGGGGCCGCGAAGCCGATGCCGGTGAGCACCAACGATGCAGTGGCGAGCGGGATGGCAGTGCGGAATGCAGTGCACCTCATGGTGAGCTCCCTCAGGGCGGGCGACTGGTGTCACCTCCTTGTCGCACCGAGGGAGCCGATCGGTTCACCACGATTCGCCGACTCGCCGGGGTTGATGATCGGCGTACCGCTGTCGACGCCGAAAACGCTCGTCCGGGGTCTCGTCGCCAGCCACCCGTTCACGATCTCCCGGTGCTCAGCTCCTCGAGAACCTCCCGGAAGGTCGCATACCGGTCTGCCCCGACCCGGCGCGCCCACTCCCGCTCGATTCTGCGAATCCGGGCGTTAGCCGCCTTGTGGGTGCGATGGCCGAGCGGCGTACGGATGACCAGGCGGACCCGGCGGTCCGTCGCATCCGCCCGGATCGCCAGATGCCCGGTGGCCACCAACTGGGTCACGAACTGGCCGCACGCCTGCTTGGACATGCGCACCGCCTGCGCAAGCTCGGTGACACTGACGCCGACGCTCGGGACGTTCGCGATCAGCCGGAAGTGCGACTGGCGGAGCCCGTCCCAGTCCTCTGCAGCGAACACGTCGCGCACCTCGAACATCAGCTTGCCGACCAGCTGGGCGACATGCAGCTCCGCGTCGTACCGAATCTGTGGAGCCACGCTCTTGACCTGGGTCATAAAGTAACCTTACCTTACTTCTTCATGACCAGCGGCCCAGGAGTGACCATGTCGGATCGAGCAGCCCTTGGCGCCGCCGAAGTCAGCGATGGCGAGCTCGCCGAGATGGTGGCTCGGAGTCTCGGCGTGGACGCCGCCGAGCTGGTCGAGTCGACGGCCGAGATCGCGCCGTACGACCTCGAAGCACTCACGACGGCCGGCCGCTTCTGGGTGCACGGGTCCGCACGACACTCGGACGGCGAATCGCCGTTCCGCTTCTACGTCAAGGTCGTGCAGTCCTGGGAGCGTTCGCCAATTTTCGCCTGGGTGCCCGAGGAGATGCGCGAGCTCGCCCTGGCGTCGGTGCCCTGGCGACGCGAGCCCGACGTCTACCGGTCCGACCTGGCCGCCCGCCTGCCCGCCGGGCTGAGCATGCCCACGGCCTACTCCGTCATCGAGATCGACGAGCTGTCGGCCGCAATCTGGTTGCAGGCGATCGACGTTCTCGACGTCGAGTGGCAAGTGGAGCGGTTCGCGGAGGCGGCGTACCTACTCGGGCGGTTGGCGGCCAGTCCCGCCGTCGCGCCGCTGGGCGCGATCGGTGACGTCGGCAATGTGCCACGGGGCTATCACGGCGGTCGACTCGCCAGCCAGGTCGTCCCAGCGCTGCTCAGCGAGCAGCTCTGGGAGCATCCCCTCCTGAAAGCGACCTTCGACGAACGGCTGCGGGCCGACCTGCAGGCAGCCGTCGCCGCGATGCCGGCCTATCTCGACGAGCTCGACGACATGCAGATCGGCACGATTCACGGAGACGCGTGCCGCCGCAACCTGTTGCTGCGCCGTGGAGATCCGAACGGGTTCGTGCTCATCGACTACGGCTTCTGGGGTCGAGCACCGCTGGGATTCGACCTGAGCCAGTTGCTGATCGGCGACGTGCAGACAGGTGAACGGGCAGCGTCCTGCCTGCCCTCCCTCGAGCGGGCCTGTCTTCCGGCGTACCACCAGGGACTGCGGGACGAGGGAGTCGATGTCGACGTGGACAGGCTGCGCCGGGCACACGCGCTCCTCATGCTGGAGTTCGCCGGGCTGTCCGCGGTCCCGTTCGAGCTGCTCGAAGCGCCGCCGACTGACGAGGGGCTGCGTATCACGACCGAGCGAGCGGCGGCTGCGCGGTTCATCCTCGACCTGGTCGCCGACACGGCCTAAAGGCCGGTCGGTCTCCTACCAGAGCAGCGCGGTGGCCGGGTCCTCGAGCACGCGCGCGACGTCGGCCAGGAACTGCGAGCCCATCGCGCCGTCGATCAGCCGGTGGTCGAAGGACAGCGCGAGCTGGGTCACCTTGCGGATCGAGATCTCGCCGTCGTGCACCCACGGCATGTCGCGCACCGCGCCGAAGCACAGGATCGCCGACTCGCCCGGGTTGATGATCGGCGTGCCGCTGTCGACGCCGAACACCCCGACGTTGGTGATGGTGATCGTGCCGCCCGACATCTCGGCCGGCTGCGTCTTGCCTTCGCGGGCCGTCTCGGTGAGCTGGTTGAGCGACTCCGCCAGCTCGAGCAGGGTCATGTCGTCGGCGTCCTTGATGTTGGGCACGACCAGCCCGCGCGGTGTCGCCGCCGCAATCCCGAGGTTCACGTAGTTCTTGACGACGATCTCCTGGGCCTGTTCGTCCCAGGTGGCGTTGACGCCAGGATGACGTCGTACGGCGAGGATCAGCGCCTTGGCGAGGACCAGCAGCGGGCTGACCTTGACGCCGGCGAACTCGCGGTTGGTGCGCAGCCGGTCGACCAGCTCCATGGTGCGCGTCACGTCGATGGTGACCCACTCGGTCACGTGCGGCGCAGTGAACGCGCTGGACACCATCGCCTGCGCCATCATCTTTCGCACGCCCTTGATCGGGATGCGCGTCTCGCGTTCACCCTCCTGCCGGGCCTCGGGCCGGCGCGAGCCGACCGATCCGTCGGCCGCGGCCATCACGTCTTCGCGGGTGACCGACCCATCAGGCCCGGACGCGGTCAGCGACGCGAGGTCGACGCCGAGCTCGCGCGCCAGCTTGCGCACCGGCGGCTTCGCGAGCACCCGCGGACCGCCGCCGTTCTGCTCCTGGGTTGCGCCGCCGCCGGTGGGGACGGGGGCGGGCTCGGCGTCGTCGACGTCGGGCTCGGTCAGCGGAGTCGGCGTCGTCATCATCGAGGTCTGCACGGCCTGCTGCGCGGTCGCCGCCGACGGTGTGCGCGGAGTCGCACCGGCGTCCTTGCGCGGGCGGCGCTTCGCCGACGTCGTCCGCGGGCCATAGCCGACCAGCACCGACGTGCGACCACCGGGAGCGGGTCCACCGATGAGGCCGGGCTCGACCGCCTCGTCGTCCTTCGGCGTCGCGACCTCACTCGGTCCGGGCGCCGCACTCGGCGTAGCGCCGTCGGTCGGCTCGGCGACCGGCGGTGCCACCTCGTCGACCGGGGCTGCAGCACCACCTGGTCCGCCGACATCGATGGTGATGATCGGGGTGCCGACGTCGACGGTGCTGCCCTCGTCGACGAGAAGGTCGCCCACCACACCGGCGAACGGGCTGGGCAGCTCCACCAGCGACTTCGCCGTCTCGATCTCGACGATGATCTCGTTGACCTTGACGGTGTCGC
>JBDUAP010000376.1:0-2924 GCA_040004585.1 Sporichthyaceae bacterium | reverse complement strand
CGGCGAGGTGGCGGGCGCCCGGCTCGTGTTGGAGGACATCTCGCGCGCCGCGCCGCCCGGGCCGACGCGCACCCGATCGCTGGTTCGGCTCGGGTGGGTTATCGCCCACATCGAGGGATTCGAGGCAGGTGCCGTCGCGTTCGAGCTGGCGCTCGACGAGCTGGGCGATGATCTGACCGCCGAGGTCGAGGTCGAGGAGGGCCTGGCCTGGTGTCTGCACTCGTCCTCGGGTCTGGCCCCCGCAGAGCCGCACGCTCGCCGGGCGCTCGCCCTGGCCGAAAGGTCGGGCGATCCGCAGCTCATCGCCGGAGCGTTGACAAACCTCGACTTTCTCGGATCGCTCGCCGGGCGCGGGCTCGCCGTCGAGGCCGTCGGGCAGGTCGCCCGCACCGCCGTTTCGTCCGGGCCGGAGATCCTGGTTCGACCGGACTGGATGCACGGTCTGCTCCTCATGTTTGACGACCACCTGGTTGAGGCCCGCGAACGGTTCGCCACCCTCCATCGCGAAGCCGCCGATCGCGGCGACGAGCAGTCGCTGCCATTCATCCTGTTCCATCTGGCGCGCACCGAGCTGCTGTCCGGCCAATGGACGCAAGCCCTTCACACGGCGAGGCAGTGCTCCGAGACGGCCCGTTCCAGCGGCCAGGCCAGCGAACATCCCTACGGCTGCGATATCGAAGCACTCGTCGAGGCGCACCTCGGTGCCGTCGATTCAGCGTTGACGAGGATCGCCGAGGGGCTCGAGCTGACCGACAGGTTCGCGGTCATTCCGGCACGCCTGGAGATGATGGCGACACGCGGGTTCCTCGAGCTCTCCCTTGGCCGCAACGGCGAAGCTGACCGCACGTTGACGGAGGTGGCCGCGGCCGCCGAGGACTCCGGACTGCTCGAGCCTGCCCTGTTCCGATATCACGGGGATGCGATCGAGGCAAAGATCGCCCTGGGCCGTCTCGACGAGGCGGCAACGCTGGTCGATGGGGTCGAAGGGCTCGCCGCGACGCTGCAGCGGCCGTGGTTGGCGCTCATCGCCGGGCGCGGCAGCGGCCTGCTGCAGGCAGCCCGTGGCCAGCTCGGCGACGCCTGCGACGTGTTAGCCGCGGCGCTCGCCGAGGATGGTGCCGGGCAACCGTTCGAGCGGGCACGCACCCTGCTGGCGTTCGGATCCGTGCAGCGCCGCCACCGTCAAAAGCGCGGCGCTCGCGATGCGCTCGTCGCGGCCCACACCACGTTCGCCGGTCTCGGCTCGAGGTTGTGGGTGGAGAAGGCCGCCGCCGAGCTGGCCCGCGTGGGGGGCCGCCCGGCCACTTCCGGGCTGACGCCAACTGAGCTCCAGGTTGCCGAGCTGATCGCCGCCGGACGCACCTACCGCGAGGTCGCGGCCGAGCTGTTCATCAGCCCGAAGACCGTCCAGTGGAACCTGTCGAAGGTCTACCGCAAGCTCGACATCCGGTCGCGAGCCGAACTCCCCGGCCGGTTGAAGCCGCGGTGATCCGTCGTTAATCCCAGCCGACTGGCCGATTTCCATCGCCTCGACCGAGGCTCATAGTCGAGGGCGCCACCCGCGTAGAAGGAGCCCCGAACATGTCTGTCTCGACCAGCGAGCGCTCGGCCGCTCGTCAACCGAACCCTGTTGAACGCGATGGACTGGCCGACCTCATCCGCACGATAGGCGGCGTCCATTTACCCGCCGCCGGGCCGTGGGAGATCGGCAGCGGGCAACGCCTCGGCCTCGCAGCCCGCGGCCTGCGCACGCGGGAGCTGCCCGCCCGAGTGCTGTGTGGGACGCTGATCGTCGCCGACGACCTGCTGGGCTCGTCGCTCGACTTCACGATGCTCGTGCCCGACACGACGGATTGTATTGTCTTGTCCACTCGGGTGACCGGGCTCCTGTCTCTCGACGCGTGGCGGGCCGATGGCATGACGACGACCGCCAGCGGCTCCCGCCCGGCGTCATTGCAGCTCCGCTACAACGGCGTTTTCCGCCAGCGGGGACGGCCGCCGTCGCTCTGGCTCACCATTCAGGCCACCGTCGACGTGCCCGAGCTGGGCGTCGCCGTCGGGCACAGGCGGGCCGGGCGGTTGAAGATGGCCGCCGAGCTGAACCTCAACCCGCGCGTTGCTAGCGCCCGGTGAACCGCTGTGGACGCGACTATGCCACACCGCGATTTTGTGAAGGGGATTCACCCACCGAGCAACCCGATTAGACGCTGAGAGGCCGTCGGCTGCGGGCGCCGATGGCCATCCGAGGACGCACCAGTCGTCCCTCGCCAGGAGCGTGATGTCACGGAAGGCGTCAGTTGCTGCGGCCGCCTGGGCAGACCCGCTCGGTACGCCCAGGCGTGGGGCTGTCCCCGCCGAGGTCGCGGTGCGGCCGTCGACCCGAACCACGGCTCGGGCCGCGCATCGACCACGACTCATGTGCCCCAGAACGCGCAGCCGCTGGTCGCGTGGCCGAAGTGCCGGTCGGGGACGCGCCACATCTGTAGATATTCCGTGCTCATTCTTGGGTGCGGTGACCGTGCTTGCATTGCCGCGCCGGACCGGGGCAATCCGCGCTCGACCGACAGCCCCGCGATTCTCGAGGGGGTCGCGCTGGCTCAGCCAGAACCGTCGATAGGTGCGGCCGCGGCCCGCTACGGCGACCATTCTTTCGATATGGGGCGGTCAGGCGTCGTCCGGGGCAGACTGCGAATGGACCTCGTCAGTGAGCATCTCCAGCTCGTCGTCAAGCTCGTCGCTCATCGGCCCTGGCTGTTCGATGTCGGTTCCGAGCGCCACCTCCGTGGGCGTGTCACCTCGTAGGGCGTCGTCGGGGTCGTCGGGTACGTCCAGAACAATCAGCACGCGTGCCTCGTGGCGCCGGAGCTGTAGCCGGGTGGAAAGGACCCGGGCATCCCGGGGCGGGTCGTCCAGTTCGACGATGT
>JBDUAP010000375.1:0-2927 GCA_040004585.1 Sporichthyaceae bacterium | reverse complement strand
TGATCAGGGAGCGGCTGCGCCGGTCCAGGCCCGGGCGGGTCCAGATCCTGCCCCAGGCGTAGTCGGTGATCAGGGCCTGGAAGTCGCGGGTGAACTCCGTGGTCGCCGCGACCGAGCGGTCGACATGGGCGTCGCCGAGCACCTCGCGGCGGACACCGAGCCCGGCGGCGTGGAGCGAGGGCGCTGGACTCTCGGGCTCTTCGCCGCTGAGGTGACGGAGGACGAGGTCTGCAACCTCCTCCGGTCGCTCGGCCGGCAGCAGGTGGCTGGCGCCGTCGAGCACGACCAGCCGCCCGTCGCGGACCGCGTCGACGATCTCGCGCAGCGAGGCAGGCGGCGTCACCGGGTCGTCGGCGCCGGCGATCGCCAGCACCGGCACGGATATCTCGGCGAGCCGACCACGTACGTCGTACCTGGCGAGCGCGTCGCAGGTCAGCGCGTAGCCCTCGCGGTCGGCGTCGCTCAGCGCGTGCAGCAGGGCCGAGGCGGTCGCGGGGTCGCGCTCGGTGAAGCCGGGTGCGAACCAGCGCTGGGCGGACGCCTCGACCAGCACGGGAGTGCCGGAGGCCAGGACCGAGGCGGCGCGCTCGGCCCAGCCAGCGGGGTCGCCGATCTGCGCACCGGTGGCCAGCAGCACCGCGGACTCGACGCGCTGGGGTGCGGCCAGCAGCAGCTCCAGCCCGACCGCGCCGCCGAGCGAGACCCCGGCGTAGTGGAACGGGGTGCCCTGCAAGCCACGCTCGGCGAGCATGTCGTCGACCAGGCAGAGCACGGCGGTCGCGAGGTCGGCGACCTCGAACGGCTCGGCGCAGTAGCTGTTGGTGCCGTGGCCGGGGAGGTCCCAGGCCAGCACCTCGAAGGAACGGGAGAGCCGTGCGGCGCACGATCCCCAGAGGGCCTGGGCGGAGGTGCCGAGCGAGGGGCCGAGGACCAGCAGGGGCAGCTTCGGGGAGCCGCCGAGGCGCTGGGCGGTGATCCGGGGAACGGTCATCGGGGGGCCTCCTGGGCACGGACGAGGACGGCGTCGGCGAGGGCGCCCGCGGCGCCCAGGTAGTCGCCGGTGGGCTGGTGGCCGGCAACCTCGGCCAGACTCTGCTGCTCGGCGTGTACGGCGTCGCGTGCGGCCCCGAGGGTCTGCGCCATCCGGTCCGGATGCACCTGCAGACCCGTGAGCAGCTCGTTGGTCTGGCCGGCGGCGACGAGCACGCGGCGGACCAACGTGCGCAGGGTCGCCCACTCGGCGTGCCAGGCCCCGGCCGCCCGCTCGTCGGTCTGGTCGGCGGCGGCTGCGTGCAGGGTCGCGGCGAGGTGCGGGGTGGTCAGCGCTGCCCGTCGTACCAGCGTCGACAGCACCGGGTTCGCCTTGTGGGGCATCGTCGACGAGCCACCACCCGTCCCCTCGGAGAGCTCTCCGATCTCGGGCCGCGACAGGGTGAGCACGTCGTTCGCGATCCGGGACCACGCGTCGGTGCAGCGCGTCAGCGCGTCACCGATCCGGGTGACGGCGGACCGGTTCGTGTGCCAGGGCAGGGCGTCGGCGAGGCCCAGCCCTTGGGCCAGCCCGGACCGGGCGGCGCTCGGGTCGAGACCGATCTCGACGATGCCGGCCATCGTGCCGGCGGCCCCGCCGCACTGCACCGGGAAGGTGAGCGCGGCGACGTCGTCGCGGGCGTCGAGCACGCCGGAGAGCCAGGTGGCGGCCTTGAGCCCGAAGGTGATCGGCACCGCGTGCTGGGTCAGGGTGCGGGCGACCATCGGGGTGTCCCGGTGGGTCTCGACCAGGGCGACCAGGGCAGTGACCTGCGCCTCCAGCGCGGCACGCACCGCACCCGTGGCGTCGCGCGTGGACAGCATCAGTGCGGAGTCGAGCACGTCCTGGCTGGTCAGGCCGCGGTGCAGCAGCCGGCCGGTCTCCTCGGGCACCGCGTGACGCAGCGCCGCGACCAGCGGGATCACCGGGTTGCCGCCGGCCTCGGCGTCGGCGCCGATCACTCCGGGGTCGAGGTCGCGCGGGAGCCTCGCCTCGTGACCGAGGACGACCAGCCAGGCCTCCTCCACCTCGACCATGGCCGCGACGAGCCGGGCGTCGGTGAGGTGGTCGCCGGCCCGCTCGTCGCCGGGCCAGAACAGGTCGCTCACGGACTCAGTCTCGCGGGTAGCGCAGGAAGACGGTCTCCCCGTCTCCCTGCAGCCGGATGTCGAAGCTGAAGCCGCGCTCGTCGGCGCGGGCCAAGAGGGTCTCGCGCCGGTCCGGGGCCACGGAGGCCAGGAACGGGTCGTCGGCTGTGCTCGGCAGGTAGGCCCTGGTGAACAGCCGGTCGAGCAGCCCGCGTGCGAAGACGGTCAGGGCGAAGAACGGGGCACCTGGCGTCAGGGTGGTGAACGAGTAGCGGCCCTCGGCGTCGGTCTCCTCCCGGCCCCAGCCGGTGAAGTCGCCGCCGCGCCGCAGGGATCCGGGGTGCTGGACCACGGTGCCGCCCGCGTCGGCCTGCCAGAGCTCGACGAGGGCATCGGGCACCGGGTCGCCGGCACCGTCGAGCACCCGGCCGTGCAGCCGGACCGCGTCCGGGTGGTCGGCAGGCACGAGCAGGTCGCCCCCGTCGTACGGGAGCGCGATGCCGAAGAACGGACCCACCGTCTGGCCCGGCGTCGAGGGCAGGCTCATGCGTCGTCCTCCATCAGGGTGCGGTGCGGGCCGGTGAGCACGATGTCCCAGCGGTAGCCGGTGGCCCACTCTGGCGTGGTCACGTCGTGGTCGTACGACGCCACCATGCGCTCGCGCGCCTTCGGGTCCATGACGGACTGGTAGATCGGGTCGAGCCCGAACAGCACGTCGCCGGGGAAGTACATCTGGGTCACCAGTCGCTGCGTGAAGTCCGTGCCGAACACGGAGAAGTGAATGTGGGCCGGCCGCCAGGCGTTGAGGT
>JBDUAP010000065.1:0-9822 GCA_040004585.1 Sporichthyaceae bacterium | reverse complement strand
GAGCCGGACAGCCCGTACTCCGTGTCGTTGGCCATCTCGATCGCGTCGGCCTCGTCCTCGAACGGCATCACCGCAACGACCGGGCCGAACACCTCCTCGCGCCAGATGCGGTCCTGCGGGCTGCGCGGCAGAACCACCGTGGGCGGGAACCAGTAGCCGGGCCCGTCGGGTGCCGTCCCACGGAACGCGACGTCGACCGTGTCGTCGACATAGGCCGACACGCTGTCCCGCTGCCCAGCGCTGACCAGCGGGCCCATTTCCGACTCGTCGCGGCCGGGGGCCATCACCTTGACGCCGGCCACGGCCGGTTCCAGCAGCGCCAGGAAACGGTCGAACACGCTGCGCTGCACGAGGATGCGGCTGCGCGCGCAGCAGTCCTGGCCCGCGTTGTCGAACACGCCGTAAGGCGCGGTGGCGGCTGCCTTCTCGACGTCGGCGTCGGCGAAGACGATGTTCGCGCTCTTGCCGCCGAGCTCAAGGGTGACCCGCTTCACCTGGCTGGCGGCCCGGGCCATGATTCCGGTGCCGACCTCGGTCGACCCGGTGAACACGATCTTGCGGACCAACGGGTGGGTGACGAACCGGTCGCCCACGACCGAGCCCTTGCCGGGCAGAACCGTGAAGACGTGCTCCGGCAGCCCGGCCTCCAGGGCGAGCTCGCCCAGCCGCATCGCGGTCATCGGGGTCAGCTCGGCCGGCTTCAGCACGACGGTGTTGCCGGCCGCGAGCGCCGGTGCGAAGCCCCAGCCGGCGATCGGCATCGGGAAGTTCCAGGGAACGATGATGCCGACGACGCCCAGCGGCTCCTTGAACGTGACGTCGACACCGCCCGCGACCGGGATCTGCCGGCCGAAGTGCCGTTCCGGCGCCGCGGAGTAGTAGTCGAGGACGTCGCGGACGTTGCCCGCCTCCCACCGCGCGTTCGAGATCGTGTGGCCGGAGTTGCGCACCTCCAGCGCGGCCAGCTCCTCGCGGGCGCCATCGACCGCGGCCGCGAAGCGGCGCAGCAGCCGGGCCCGGTCCGCGGGCGCGACGTGACGCCAGGTCCCGTACGCCGTGTGCGCCCGCCGGATCGCCTCGTCGGTCTCCTCCGCCGAGGTCAGGGCAACCGTCGTCACCAGTTCCTCGGTCGCCGGGTCGATCACGACGTGACTGGCCTCGACCGTGTCCGGGGACACGTCACATCCTCTCGAAGGACCGGAAGCGCTCCCAGTCGGTGACTGCTGCCTCGAATGAGGCCAGTTCGACATCGGCGTTGTTCACGTAGTGAGCCACCACGGCGTCGCCGAGCATCTCCCGGGCCACCGCCGACCCGTCAAACAGGTCCCGCGCCGCGCGCAGCGTAGCGGGCACCTTGGGGTGGTCGGAGGTGTAGGCGTTGCCCTCGAAGGCTGGTTCCAGCTCGAGCTCCTGGTCGATGCCGCGCAGGCCGCTGGCAAGCATGCCGGCCAGAGCGAGGTAGGGTTTGACGTCGCCGCCGGGCAACCGGTTCTCCAGCCGCAGCCCCGCCCCGTGGCCGACCACACGCAGCGAACAGCTGCGGTTGTCGAAACCCCAGGCGGTCGAGGTCGGCGCGAAGCTGCCCGCCTGGAACCGCTTGTAGGAGTTGATGTTCGGTGCGTAGAGCAGGGTCAGCTCGCACATCGTCGCCTGGATGCCGGCCACGAAGCTGCGGAACATCGGGCTGGGGCCAGTGCCCTCGTCGAACACGATCCGGCCGTCCTCGCCGCGCAGGCTCATATGGATGTGGCAGGAGTTGCCCTCGCGCTCGTTGAACTTCGCCATGAAGGTCAGCGCCTTGCCGTGCAGTGACGCAATCTCTTTGGCGCCGGTCTTGTAGACGGAGTGCTTGTCGGCGGTGCGCACCACCTCGTCGTACTTGAAAGCGATCTCGTGCTGGCCCAGGTTGCACTCGCCCTTGGCGGACTCGACGACCAGGCCTGCGGCGTACATGCCATTGCGGATGTCGCGCAGCAGTGGCTCGATCCGACTGGTGCCGATGAGCGAGTAGTCGGTGTTGTACTGGTTTGCGGGGGTGAGATCCCGGTAGGCGGCTGACCAGGCTGCCTCGTAGGTGTCGTTGAAGACCATGAACTCCAGCTCGGTGCCGGCGAGTGCGACGAGGCCGCGGTCGGCGGCTGCGGCGGCCTGGGCCCTGAGGATCTGGCGGGGGCTCTCGGCGATCGGGGTGTGCGCATCGTCGAGCCAGACGAGGTCACACAGGACCATCGCGGTGCCCGGGATCCACGGCACCGGGTGCAGCGTCGTTAGGTCGAGAGCGAACTCGAAGTCGCCGTATCCGCGCTCCCAGGAGCTGATGGCGTAGCCGTCGACGGTGTTCATGTCCACGTCGACCGCCAGCAGGTAGTTGCAGCCCTCGGTGCCGTGCTCCAGCACGGTGTCGAGGAAGAACTGGGCATGCATCCGCTTGCCCTGCAGCCGCCCCTGCATGTCGGGGAAGGCGACCACGACGGTGTCAATGAGGCCGTCACGCACCTGGGTCCGGAGGTCCTCGACGGTCAGCGCAGGCTCGGCCATGGGTCTAGACCGTAATGGGGGCGTGCAGTAGCGTCCAGGCCCGGCGAAGCGGCTGTACGACGGTCGGCGTGCCAGGTGCGGATTCGGCTGCGGACGACCTTCGCAGGGTGTAGACACACCTTTGGCTCACAGCGAGTGACAGGCGTTATGTCGGTGTCCGGCGGGGGCGGACCTCTTCCTGGAGGTTAGACGTGGCTGATACCAGTCAGTTGAGCGACGACGAGCGACGGCTCGCCGAGCTGGGTTACAAGCAAGAGCTCCATCGCTCCTGGTCCGGTTTCTCCAACTTCGCGATCTCGTTCTCGATCATCTCGATCCTGGCGGGCTGCTTCACCACGTTCTTCCAGGCCTGGAACAACGGTGGGCCTGTCGCTATCTCGTGGGGATGGCCGATCATCTCGGCCTTCATCCTCATCATCGGCTTCTGCATGTCCGAGCTCGTCTCGGCGTATCCGACATCGGGCGGGATCTACTGGTGGGCGAGCAAGCTCGGCGGGGTCAGGGCTGGCTACTACACCGGCTGGCTCAACCTGATCGGGCTGCTGGCGATCGTCGCGTCCGTCGCCTACGGATGCGCGTACTTCTTCGACCTCGCCTTCTCCTCCTTCAGCGACAGCTGGGCCGATGGCTACTCGCTGCAGCGGGTGTTCGTGGAGTTCCTCGTGGTCCTGGTAATCATCGCGGGGGTCAACATCTTCAGCAGCCACCTGCTCGCCGTCATCAACAACATCTCGGTGTGGTGGCACGTTGCTGGAGCCGCGATCGTCATCCTCATTCTGATCTTCGTTCCGGACAACCACCAGAGTGCGTCCTTCGTATTCACGGAGCGCATCAATAACACCGGAGGGTTGTTCGGCGGGGAGACGAGCGGTCCCGGCTTCTGGTTCTACGTCCTGCCGTTGGGGTTCCTCCTGACGCAGTACACGATCACCGGGTACGACGCCTCCGCCCACCTGAGCGAGGAGACCCACTCGGCTGCCAACTCCGCCGCCAAGGGCATCTGGCAGTCGATCTTCTACTCGGCCATCGGTGGCTACCTGCTGCTTCTCGCGTTCGTTTTCGCTGTCCAGAACGCCGGCGAGGTCACGGCCGGCGGCGGCGGCGTGGCCATCATCTTTGACCAGGCTCTCGGCTCGAAATGGGCCGGCCTGGTGCTGTTGATCGCGGCCAGCGGCCAGCTCTACTGCTCGACGGCGTGTCTGACCTCCACGACGCGGATGCTGTTCGCCTTCAGCCGTGACGGCGCAGTCCCCGGTGCCCGGTACTGGGCGACGTTGAACTCGAAGCGGGTGCCGGTGCATGGTGTCATCGTCTGCGCCGTCGCCGCGGCAATCCTGACCTTTCCCGCGCTGATCGAGATCAACATCGGCACAGATAAGGAACCCATCATCGTGAACTACGCCTTCGCGGCCGTGGTCTCGATCGGCGTCATCGGGCTCTACCTGGCGTTCGCGATCCCGATCTGGCTCCGCTGGCGCGCCGGTGACTCCTTCGTGCAGGGCTCCTGGAACCTGGGCAACAAGTGGAAGTGGATGGCGCCGCTGGCCGTGGGTGAGATCGTCGTTACCTCGATCTACTTCATCATGCCGTTCACGCCAGCTGGCTCCCCCGGCTTCATGCGGGGCTTCCTCGGCGCACCGGGCACTGACGAAGTCCCGTTCTCCTGGAAGTTCGTCAACTACACCCCGATCGTCACCGGAGGAGCCCTCCTCGTCCTGTGGATCGGCTGGCACCTCTCAGCCAAGAAGTGGTTCACCGGACCGAAGCACACAATTGACCCCGAAGTGGTTCGGACCTTCGACACCTGAGTTCGACGTCGCGAGCCGGCCCAGCCGACCGAGAGGTCAGTCGGGCCGGCGCGCTTCGTCCAGCAATATGGTGAATCCCGCGGCGTCGAACTCTTCGAGCGCTCGTTCGTACTTCTCCATCCCCCAGGACCAGAAGTCGAACTCGATCGGGCTGACGACGCTCTGGATGGAGGCCCACAGCGTCCAGCCGTACTTCGCCATCAGTCCCAGTAGCCGCGCGCGCGCGACCTTGTGTCGCAGGTGCTGGCCGTAGTAGCTGTCCACCAGCAACTCGAGGTGGTCGATCGGCAGGTCCGACTCGCTCCAGATGTTGCCGAGCTCGAAACAGGGGTCGTTGTTCCCGGCGTACTCGTAGTCGATGACCCAGAGCCGGTTGCCGTCGTCGATGAAGTTGGCGGCCAGCAGGTCGTTGTTGCAGGGCACGGTCGCCTCGCTGCGTACGGCGAGTGCGTCGGCGATCCGGTCGACCTCGGGCTGCAGGTCGAGGTAGCGGGACGGTAACCGGTAGCCGCGGTCCTTCACGATCGCCAGGTAGCGGGGCTGCACGTCGAACATGTCGAAGTCGCTCACGAAGCGAGGCCCGGAGTGCAGCTGCCGGCACACGGTCGCGGCCCGGACCACGTTTCGCTCGTCATGCAGGTCCTGTGACGTCAGCGTGGTGCCGTTGACCCACGCGACGACCAATGCTCGGTGCTCGGGGCGGTAGTCGAGCACCGCCGGGGCAGCCCCGCTCTCGGCGGCGCGCACCGAGTTGACGTGCTCGGCGTCGCGGTCGATCGCGAGCTCGTCGCTGTCCGAGCTCGACAGGCGAACGACAGCGGTGCGCTCCGGGGTCGAAACCTTGAAGTTGAAGTTGGTCAACCCGCCATCGAGCGCCTCGACGGTGCGTGGTGTCCCGGACAGCGCGGGCAGGTCGTCGAGCAAGTCGTGCAGGCGCGCTAGGACGTGCGGGGGAGCCGTGGTCGACGACTCGTGCTCCGCGCTGGTCACGGACGGGAACCTACTCCGGCCGACCGCCGCGAACGGTCTAGACCGAAAACTGCGCCCGACACTAGGCTGCGCGCGTGCCCGCCCCGACGGCTGCCCGTCCGCTTCCTGAGTCCGCGGCAGTGGTCGTCATCGGTGGCGGTGTCGGCGGAGCGAGCGTCGCCTACCACCTGGCCGAGTTGGGGCAGACCGACGTCGTCCTGGTCGACCGTGCCGAGCTGACCAGCGGGTCCACGTTCCACTCGGCCGGCCTGGTCGGGCAGCTGCGCGCCGACCCGACACTGACCCGGATGAACATGTACTCCGTCGACCTCTACCGGCGGCTGCAAGACAGCGAGCACCCGCCGGGCTGGGTCGAGTGCGGCGGCATCAGGCTGGCCTCCTCGCTCGAACGGATGGAGGAGATCCGGCGGCAGATCAGCTGGGCCACGGCCTACGGGCTGCCGTTGCACGAGATCTCGCCGGCTGACGCCCAGGAGTTGTTCCCCCTCATCGACACCGACGGCGTCATCGGCGGCGCCTACCTGGCATCGGACGGCTACATCGACCCGTCGCAGCTCTGCTATTCCCTGGCAAACCTGGCCCGCGGCATGGGTGTGCAGGTGCACCCGCACACCCGGGTGACCGGCATCGGCGCCGAGAACGGTCGGGTCGCCCGCGTGCACACCGACCGGGGGACGATCGCTTGCGAGACGGTCGTCAACTGCGGCGGCATGTTCGCCGCCGAGATCGGCCGGATGCTCGACGTGCGGATCCCGCTCGTGCCGATGTCGCACCAGTACGTCGTAACCGAGCCGCTCTCAGACTGGCCCGGTCGGGCCGAGCGGCCGCTGCCGACACTGCGCGACCCCGACCTGCTCGTCTACTACCGGCAGGAGGTGGACGGGCTCGTCATGGGCGGCTACGAGCGCCATGCCGAGCCGTGGACCGCGGACGCCCGGTCCTACGACGCCATCCCGGCCGACTTCAACGGCCGGCTGCTGCCGGAGAATTGGGACCGGTTCGAGGAGATCACTGCCAACTCCCAGATCCGGGTTCCGGCGATGGCCGACGCGGGGCTACGCAAGATCCTCAACGGTCCGGAGGCGTTCACCCCCGACAATGAGTTTCTCCTCGGCGAGACCGATGTCGACGGCTTCTTCGTCGCCGCGGGCTTCTGCGCCCATGGCATCGCGGGTGCGGGCGGCATCGGCAAGGTGATCGCCGAATGGATCATCTCGGGTGACCCCGGGATGGACCTGTGGCACATGGATGTCACCCGGTTCGAACGGCAGTACCGCTCCCCGTCGTACACGCTGAAGCGGACGCTGGAGAACTACGAGACCTACTACGACATCGTCTACCCCGGTCAGGAGCGCGAGGCCGGCCGGCCGCTGCGCACCAGCCCGGCCTACGGATGGCACCAGGCGCACGGGGCCTCGTTCGCCGAGAAGTCCGGCTGGGAGCGGGTCAACTGGTACGACGACAACGCGCCCGGCGGTGACGAGTCGGTGCGTCCCCGGGGCTGGGCCGGTCGCTACTGGTCGCCCGCGATCGGTGTCGAGCACGCGGCCACCCGTGAGGCTGCCTGCCTTTTCGACGAGTCGTCGTTCGCGAAGATGATGGTGACGGGCGCGGACGCCGCCGCACTGCTCGAGTGGGTGTGCGACAACCGCGTCGCGCGCGAGGTCGGCGATATCACCTACACGCAGGCGCTGAACCAGCGGGGCGGGATCGAGTCGGACTTCACTGTCACGCGCGTCGCTGACGACGCGTTCATGGTGGTTACCGGCACGGCGTATGGCGCGCACGACATGTCCTGGTTGCGCCGGCAGGCCCGCCGTCGGAGCGCGGCGGTGCGAGTCGATGACATCACTGGGCAGCTCTCGACGTACGCGCTGTGGGGTCCGCGCAGCCGCGACATCCTGCGTGCGGTCACCGGCGCGGACCTGTCGAACGAGGCTTTCCCGTTCATGACCGCGCAGGAGATCGCGGTGGGGGACGTGCCGGTGCGGGCGCTGCGGGTGACGTTCACCGGCGAGCTCGGCTGGGAGCTGTATGCGCCGGCGGAGTACGGGCTCGCTCTCTGGACGACGCTCTGGGACGCCGGGCAGGAGCACGGTCTCGTCGCCGGGGGCTACCGCGCGATCGAGAGCCTGCGCCTGGAGAAGGGCTACCGGGTGTGGAGCACCGACATCACCCCGGAGACCAACCCCTACGAGGCTGGCCTGGGCTTCTGCGTCAAGCTCGACAAGGACGGCGGCTTCGAGGGGCAGGAGGCGCTGCGCGCGGCCAAGCAGGCGGGCCCGTCCCGGCGGTTGCGCTGCCTGACGCTGGAGGACCCCCGGGTGGTGGCGCTGGGCAGCGAGCCGGTGCGGATCGGCGACGAGGTGGTCGGGCGGGTGACGTCGGGCGGTTATGGCTACACCGTCGGCGCCTCGATCGCCTACGCCTACTTGCCAGTCGAGGAGTCCAAGCCGGGGACCGGGGTGACGGTCAACGTGTTCGGCGAGTGGGTCGCCGGCTCAGTTGTCGACCAGCCGCTGTTCGACCCGAAGAGCACCCGGGTGCACGCCGACGGCTAGGTGACCGCAACGGGTACGACGTCGGCAACCACGTCACCGCGCGCGGCCGGGCCGACCCCGGCACGCAGGGTGATGCGGGTGCGGTCCGCGCGGAACACGTCACGGGCGAACTCCACGGCGACGCCCGACGCGGTGAACGTCGTGCGCTCGATGCGCATCAACGGACTGCCTGCGTCGACGTGCAGGAGACCGGCCTGCTCGACGGATGCGATGACCGGCTCGAGCACCTCGGTTGCGGTATGCGGCGCGTGGTCGTAGCGCTTGGCCAGCAACGTGTAGAGCGAGCCGGTCAACCGATGCTCCAGAAGATCGGGGAACAGCGCAGCGGGCAGGTGGGTGTGCTCGATGGCCAGCGGCTCGCGGTTGGCGGACCGGACGCGGACGACCTCGTGCACGAGGTCACCTCGGTCCAGCCCGAGTGCCCGCGCGGTCAGGCGCCCGGCCGAGCGTGTGGTGGCGCTGACCACGCGGGCCCCGGCACGGACGTGTGCTCGACGCATCTGCTCGGTAAACCCAGCGAGCCCGGTCAGGTCGCATACGATTCGCGGCTCGGCGACGAACGTCCCACCCAGCCGGCCGGGTTTGCGCACGATGGTGCCGTGCCGCTCGAGGGCCGCCAGGGCCTGCCGCAACGTCATCCGGCTGACCCCGAGCGCCGCCGCCAGCGCCTCCTCGCGGGGCAGCTTGTCGCCGGGCACGACCGAGCCCTTGTCGATGACCGCGGTGAGCCACTGCTCGATGCGCGAGTGCGCCGGAACGGAGGATTCGTCGCCGAGGTCGGGTGCCGAATCCAGCACGTCGGCGATGGCGGAGGACATGCCCGGAAGCGTAGGCCGCAGGTGTTCAGCCCGGTAGGCGCGCGGCCGCCGGACTCCGAAACGTTTCCGCGGAAACGTGTTCGGCGCCGCACGCCATACTTCTGGTCATGACGTACGACGATGAGTTGGCGAACCGTGTCCGAGAGGTCATCCAGGATGAGCCGGGCCTGACTGAGAGGAAGATGTTTGGCGGGCTGGCCTTCTTGATCAACGGCAACATGGCCGTGAGTGCCAGCGGTCAAGGCGGGCTGTTGCTGCGAGTCGACCCGGCCAGCACAGCTTCCCTCGTCGATGAACCGGACGTGCGCCGTTTCCAGAGGCGGGGCCGAGAGATGGCCGGCTGGCTGCGAGTGGACGACACGGTGGTCGAGAAGGAAAAGGAACTGCGGCAGTGGGTCCGCACCGGCCTCACCTACGCACGATCACTCCCACCCAAGTAGTCGCCGGCACCCACATGTGGTCACGGCCTAGAGGGCTTGGCGTTCGCGTTGCTCAGCCCGCTCCGGTCCCTGCGCGACCTGCTCGCCGCCGCACGTCGCGGCCGGCCGAAAGCGGCCCGGTCAGGCGTCCTTCGCGGCGGCCACCAACGCGGTGAACAGCCGCAGGTCGTCACCGGCTTCGGGGTGCCACAGCACACCCACCGCAAACGTCTTGTCCGGGTGCTCGACCACCTCCGGCGTCTCGTCGTCCGCCCAGCCGGTAACGGTCAGCGAGCCGGCGGACGCGACGCCTTGATGGTGGTACGACGGGACGCTGACCTGGTCGCCGAGGATGCCGTGCACCCTGCTGCCCGGCTCGAGCCGCACGTCGTGCAGGCCGTAGACGCCGGGGGACGGGCGGTGCCGCTCGTGGCCGACGGTCTCCGGCAGGTGCTGCACCAGCGAGCCGCCGCAGACGACCGAGAGCAGCTGCATGCCCCGGCAGATGCCGAGCGTCGGGAGGTCGCGGTCCAGCGCTGACCGCATCAACGGCAGCTCCGCGGCGTCCCGCTCCGGCCGCAGCCCCGTGGTCTCGGCGTGCGCCTGCTCGTCGTACAGCGCCGGGTCGAGGTCGGCGCCGCCGGCGAACAGCACCCCGTCGAGAATGTCCAGGACGGCGCCGGCGGCG
>JBDUAP010000064.1:0-9839 GCA_040004585.1 Sporichthyaceae bacterium | reverse complement strand
CAACGGTGCCGATCCCGTGGACCGGCTGCTTCATCACGATCCCGTCCAACAGGATCCGCTCCGCCCCCATCGCCGTCGGCGCGTCGGCGGGACTCAGGGTCCACCGCGAGATCCGGGCGACTTCGCCGTCAGGGGTCACCGGGTTGTAGGCGATGTAGACGAACCCGGTCGTGGCGAAGTCAGGGTCCACCGCGAGGCCGAGCGCACCGAGGTCGCCGCGGCCGGCGACACCCGGGATCTGGCCAACGACCCGCGGCGCACTCGCGGTGGGAACGAGGGTCAGCAGCCCCGACCGGCCGAGAGTCAGCATGCCGGCAGTCACGAAGGCGAAGGCGGACAGGTTGTACGCCGGCTGCCCCGTCGCGATCGACTCCAGCCGAAAGCCGTCCGGCAGCGTGGTCACCGCACCGGCCGCCGTCGGGGCGGCAGGGGTCAGGGCGAGCGCGAGCAGGACGGGCAGGAGAAGGCGGGAGATGGGCCGCGAGATGGGCATGGCGCGGACGACCTTGCCATGTCCCGTCCCCATCCGTCCCGGTGATGGTCAGACGGGCGACGCGGCGAGAGAGATGTCCTGCGGGCGGATCGGGATCCGCGGCAGCTCCAGGCCGGTCGCAGCCCGTACGGCGGCTGCAACCGCCGCCGACGAGGAGATGGTCGGGGTCTCCCCGACCCCTTTGGCGCCGAACGGCGCTCCCGGTTCCGGCTGCTCGATCAGGGCGGCGATCGCGATCTCGGGCATGTCCAACGCCGTCGGGATCAGGTAGTCGGTGAAGGACGCGTTGCGGACCACTCCGCGGTCCAGCACGATCTCTTCCATCACGGCCAGCCCGACACCCTGGGCGATGCCGCCCTCGATCTGCCCGACGACCTGCACCGGGTTGAGCACCCGGCCAACATCTTGTGACGTCGCGATCTCCACGACGCGCACAAGTCCGAGATCGAGGTCGACGTCTACGACGGCGCGGTGCGCGGCGAAGATGTAGGACACGTGCGCGTCACCCTGCCCGTCCGCGTCCAGCGGCGACGTCGGTGGGTGGTGGTGCTCGTAGGTCTCCTCGAGAGGCTCGTGCTCACCGGAGTCCAGACGGGCCCGTACGGCGAGTGCCGCCCGTTCGACCGCACCGCCGGACATCCAGGTCTGCCGGCTGGCCGAGGTCGAACCGGCCGAGCCGATGCTCGCGGTCTCGGCAGGGGCGAGCACGACCTCGTCGACCTCGAGCACCTCGCGGACGATCTGCTGGACGAGCGTCACGAATCCCTGGCCCACCTCCGCGGCTGCACAGGTCACCGTGGCCACGCCGTTCTCCAGGCGCACCCGGGCCGTGGAGTAGTCGTCGAATCCGGCGGAGTACATCAGGTTCTTGAAGCCGAGCGCGAACCCGACGCCGCGCCGCACCCGGCTGCGGTCGGCCGTGCGTCCAGCGCCGCCCGGCAGCGCCATCGGGTCAGGGTCGGGGTCCTCGGCCGGCAGTGGCGCGGCCGAGCAGGTCTCGATCAGCTCCTTCACCGGTGCGGTGCCCGCGATCAGCTGGCCCGTGATCAGCCGGTCACCGGTCTTCATGGCGTTGCGCAGCCTCAGCTCGACGGGATCGATGCCCAGAGCCGTGGCCAGCTTGTCCATCTGCGCCTCGTGCGCGAAGCAGACCTGCACCGCGCCGAAGCCGCGCATCGCGCCGCACGACGGGTTGTTGGTGCGCACCGCCCAGCCCTCGATCAGGGCGTTGGGCACGTCGTACGGGCCGGCCGCGAAGCACGCCGCGTTGACGAGCACCGGTCGGCTGGTCGAGGCGTAGGCACCGCCGTCGAGCACGATCCGGGCCTCGATCTTGACCAGCTTGCCGTCGCGGGACGCGTGATGGCGGTAGTGCATGCGCGCCGGGTGCCGGTGCACGTGCCCGAGGAAGGACTCCTCGCGGGTGAACACCATCTTTACCGGCCGGCCCGTGTGCAGTGCCAGCAGGCAGAGGTGCACCTGCATGCTCACGTCCTCGCGGGCGCCGAACGCGCCACCGACCCCGGCGAGGGTCATCCGCACCTTGTCGTGGCTGAGCCCGAGGCAGTTGGCGACCTGGTCGCGGTCGACGTGCAGCCACTGGGTGGACATGTGCAGGTCGACGCCGCCCTCGCCGTCGGGCACCGCAAGCCCCGACTCCGGGCCCATGAACGCCTGGTCCTGCATGCCGACCTCGTAGGTGCCCTCGACGACGACCTCACCGACCGCCGACGGGTCGCCGTGCCTGATCACCAGCTCGGCGAACACGTTGCCGTCCGGATGGATCGGCTCGGCAGTGATTGCCGCCTCAGCATCCACGAGCGGCTCGAGCTCCTCGTAGTCGACGACGATGGCGCGGGCGGCCCGCCGCGCCGTGTCCGGATGGTCGGCCGCCACCGCGGCCACGGCCTCACCGATGTGCATCACGACGTCGTGCGCGAACACAGGCTGGTCCGCGTGCTCGAGGCCGTAAGTCTTGTCACCGGGCACGTCGTCGGAGGTGAGCACGGCGTGCACACCCGGTACGGCGAGCGCTGGGCCGATGTCGATCGACCTGATGCGGGCGTGCGGGTGCGGCGAGCGCAGGATGTGGCCCCACACCATGCCGTCGGCCTGCAGGTCGGAGGAGAAAGCGAAGCTGCCCTGCACCTTCGGGATGCCGTCCGGGCGCTTGGCGCTGCTCCCGAGCCGCTCACGCAACCGCTCCTGGCGGTCGGTCGTGACGGTCATGACGGCGTCTCCCGCTGGGAGCGGCCAGAGCCGGACCGCTCGGCGACGACCGCCTGTGCTGCGGCGAGGATCCGGCCGTAGCCGGTGCAGCGGCACAGGTTGCCGGAGATCGCCTCGCGCAGCTCGAGGTCCGACGGTGCGGCGTTGCGCTCGAGCAGGTCGTGCACGGTGACAATCAGCCCCGGGGTGCAGAAGCCGCACTGCACGGCCCCCTCGTCGAGGAACGCCTGCTGCACGTCGGTGAGTTCGCCACTGCCGTTCGGAAGACCCTCGACCGTGACCACCTCTCGCTCGGCCGCGCTGGCGCCCAGGACCAGGCACGCGCAGACCAGCGTGCCGTCGAGCAGCACCGAGCACGAGCCGCACTCGCCCTGCTCGCATGCGTTCTTCGCCCCGGGCAGACCGAGACGCTCGCGCAACACGTAGAGCAGGCTCTCGCCGATCCAGGCGCCCTCGACCACCCGCTCGGTGCCGTTGACACGGAGGCGGAACGCTGCGGTCTCGCTCAACTCGAGGCCCTTTCGATGGCGCGGCGCGCACAGACGGCGACGGCGTGGCGCCGGTACGCCGCAGTGGAACGGTGGTCGTCGATCGGCGCGGTCGCGGTCGC
Organism: Sporichthyaceae bacterium; assembly: GCA_040004585.1. Classification (GTDB taxonomy): domain Bacteria; phylum Actinomycetota; class Actinomycetes; order JACCUZ01; family JACCUZ01; genus JBDUAP01. Next base: position 6,507 of record JBDUAP010000064.1, on the reverse strand, counting down.
GGCCAGCTCGCCGAAGCGCTCGACGACGGCCGCGTCGACAATCCGGGCACGGCCGTTTCCGGCTCCCTCCCAGTCGACGTGCGCCTCGGCGTACGCCTCCGCCTCCCGGGCCCGCACCGGCACCGGCGCCACCGATCCCAGCCCAAGCCGCACGGTGTGCCCGTCCAGGTCGACCACAAGGGCGGCCATCACCACACTGATGACCATCGCGTTGCGGGTGCCGACCTTGAGGAACTCCTGGGGGCCGCGCAGCACGGGAAGCCGGACCGCGGTCACCAGCTCGCCGGGCGCCAGCACCGTCTCCTTCACACCCGTGACGAACTCCAGCACCGGGACCGACCGGGTGCCGGCGGGTCCGCGGATCTCGACGACCGCGTCGAGCGCGGCCAGCACCGGCAGGGTGTCCCCCGCCGGTGACGCGGTGCCGAGGTTGCCCCCGATCGTCGCGGCGTTGCGGATCTGCGGCGACCCCACCGTCCGAGCAGCCTGGCACAGAGCAGGCACCAGCGAGGCCAGCTCGCCGTGCTCCATCTCGGTGTAGGTCAGACACGCGCCGAGGACCACCTCGTCGCCATCGCGGCGCCAGCTGCGCAGCTCGGGCACCCGCGCCAGCGACACGACCGCCTCCGGCCGGTGTGTTCCCGCGTTGACGGCCACCATCAGGTCGGTGCCGCCGGCGAGGATCGTGGCCGCCGGTGTCTCCTGCAGGGCGGCGACGGCCTCGTCGAGCGACCGCGGCAGCAGCACCGGTCCACTCATCCCGTCAGTATCCACGCAGCCGGGCAGCGCGGGCGGCAAGATCACGGCGTACGGCGGGCAGGTCCACCCCGACCAGCTCGGCGTCGCGGACCACCGCTTGGCCACCGACGAGCAGGTGACGCACCAGCCGGTCCGGACCGAGCACGAGCGCATCGACCGGGTCGGCGATGTCCGCGAGGTCGTCCCCCGGCCAGATCGCCAGGTCGGCCCGGGCACCGACCTCCAGACGGCCGATGTCGTCACGGCCGAGGCACCGAGCACCGCCGGAGGTCGCGAGACGCAGCGCGTCGGCGGGCAGAAACGTGTCTGCCCTCCCCGCGCGCAGTCGCGCGGCGTACAGCGCCTGGCGCAGCTCGGGGAACAGCCGGCCGACCTCATTGGACGCGACCCCGTCGACGCCGAGCCCCACCGGTGCCCCGGCAGCCTCCAGGTCGGTGACCGGGGCGATGCCCGCCGCGAGCCGGGCGTTGGACGACGGGCAGTGCGCGACGCCTGCGCCGGCCGCGCCGATCCGGCGCACCTCGTCGTCGGTAAAGTGCACGCCGTGGGCGAACCACACGTCGTCGGCCAGCCAGCCCCACTCCTCCATCAGGTCGAGCGGCCGCCTGCCGAGGTGTTCGAGGCAGTAGGCGTTCTCCTCGACCGTCTCAGCCAGGTGCGTGTGCAGGCGCAGGCCGTGCCGGCGGGCCAGCGCGGCCGACTCGCGCATCAGCTCCGGCGTCACCGAGAACGGGCTGCACGGAGCGACAACGACGCTGACGTTCTTGCTGTCGTGATGCTCACGCACGATGCGCTCGGTCGACGCCAGGATCGCGTCGATGTCCTCGACCACGTGGTCGGGCGGCAGCCCGCCGTGTGACTCCCCCAGATCCATCGACCCGCGGGATAGGTGCAGCCGCAGCCCGACCGTCCGAGCCGCGTCCACCGCGACGTCGAACACCCGGTCGTCGCCGCGCGGGACGAGGTAGTGGTGGTCGAACGCCGTCGTGCACCCGGACAGAGCCAGCTCACCGAGCCCCACCAACGCAGCGGCGGCCACGTCGTCGACCTCGATCCGGCCCCACACGGGGTAGAGCTCGGTGAGCCAGCCGAACAGGTCGCAGCCGACCGCGTGCCCTCGGGTCAGCCACTGGGAGAGGTGGTGATGGGTGTTGACCAGCCCGGCCGTGACGATGTCGCCGTCGACGCGCAAAACCTGCTCGCCGGGTTGCGGCGGCACGTCGCCGACGGCGGTGATCCAGCCGTCCTCGACCGCGATGTCGCCCGGCCAGCGCGCCCCTCGGATCACCAGGCGGTGCGGCACCGGGGCAGCCTAGCGGCCGATCACTGGCATCATCGGGGCCATGGCGATCGACTTCACGACGCTGCCGGTGCTCTCCGACGAGCGTCTCGGCGCGGCAGTAGTAGGCCGCAACGACGAGTTCTTTGCCCTCGCTGACAACCTGCTCAAGGCTGAGCCGCCGGTCTTCGTGGCCGACCGTTTCACCAAGCGCGGCAAGTGGATGGACGGCTGGGAGACCCGGCGACGCCGGACCCCAGGCGTCGACTGGTGCATCATCCGGCTCGGGGCCGCCGGGCTGGTCCGCGGCATTGTCGTGGACACCTCCCATTTCACCGGCAATTTCCCGAAGGAGTGCTGGCTGGAAGGTGCCTCGGCCGACGGTTACCCGACCGCCGAGGAGCTGGCCGATGCGCAGTGGATGCCGCTCGGCTCCAAGACGCCCCTGACTGGTGACAGCAAGCACCTGGTCAACGTGTCGCTGCCCGCTCGGATCACCCACGTCCGCCTGACCATCTCGCCGGACGGCGGGGTCGCCCGGCTTCGCGTGCACGGCGAGCCCGTGCCCGACCCGCGCGACGTGTGGGGGATGCCGCTGGACCTCGCCGCGCTCGAGCACGGCGGTGTCGTGACCGACTGCAGCGACATGTACTTCTCGCACCGCCACAACCTGAACTTGCCGACCTCGCCGCAGTCGATGGCCGACGGCTGGGAGACCCGGCGGCGGCGCGGACCGGGAAACGACTGGGTCGTCGTACGTCTCGTGCAGGAAGGCGTCCTGCGCATCGCCGAGATCGACACGCGCTACTTCAAGGGCAACGCGCCCGGCTCGTTCTCGCTCGATGGGCGAGGCGACGACGGCGACTGGCATGTCCTGATGGGTGACACCGGGCTGCAGGCGCACATGCGGCACCGCTTCCGCGTATCACCGCACGAGCCGGTCACGTACGTCCGGCTCAACATCTTCCCCGACGGCGGCATTGCGCGGCTGCGGCTCTGGGGCGCCCTCTCCGAGCACGGATCCGAGTCACTCGGGCTGCGCTGGCTCAATGCTCTCCCCCAGCAGCAGGCGGAGCAGGAGCTGCTGTCGGTGTGCGGCTCGACCCGGTGGGCTCGCGACATCGCCGTGGCCCGCCCCGTCACCTCATTGGCCGCCCTGAACGAGGCAGCGACCTCGGTCTGGCGTGCCCTCGACCGCGCTGACTGGCTCGAGGCGTTCGCCGCACACCCACGGCTCGGCGAGCGGACCGGGAGCGGCGCGGGCGCGTGGGCACGGCAGGAGCAGGCAGGTACGACGGGTGCCGACTCCGACGTGCTCGCCGCCCTTGACGACGGCAACCGTGCCTATGAGGCGAAGTTCGGCCACGTCTTCCTCCTGTGCGCGACCGGCCTGGACGCGACCCAGATGCTCGAGGCGCTGCGCGACCGGCTCGACAGCGAGCCCGGGACCGAGCTGCAGGTCGCGGCAGGTGAGCAGGAGAAGATCACCACGCTGCGGCTGCGAAAGCTGCTGACGCCATGACGGGCATCACCACACACGTGCTGGACACGACGACGGGCCGGCCGGCGGGGGGCGTCGAGGGGCAGCTGCTCCGTGGCGGCACCCTGGTCGCCCTGGGCATCACCGATGCCGACGGCCGCTGGACGGCCCTGTCCAGCCCGGCCGAACCGGGCAACTACCAGCTGGTGTTCGCGACCGGCGCCTACTTCCGGGGGAAGGCGTTCCACCCGCAGGTGGTCGTGGACTTCACCGTGCGCGACTCGGCCGAGCACCACCACGTCCCGCTGCTGCTCTCGCCGTTCGGCTACACCACCTACCGCGGCAGCTGACGGGAGTCGCCGATGACAGCGTCGATGGGCCGCAACCGCTACGGCAAGGACGGCATCCGGCTCGTCCTCGTCCGTCGCGGACCTTCCGATGACGATGCCGACGAGCTGCGCGACCTGACCGTCGACGTGCGTCTGGAGGGCGACTTCGACGCGGTGCACACCGAGGGCGACAACGCTCCGGTGCTGGCGACCGACACGATGCGCTCGAGCGTCTATGCACTCGCCCAGGAGCACCTCACCGGCGCGATCGAGGACTTCGGCGCGGCGCTGGCCCGCCGCTACCTGCACGCCGCGCCGGCCGTGGACGTTGCCGAGGTCACCCTGCGCGAGCGCGGTTGGACCCGCACCGAGGTCGGCGGCGAGCCACACTCGCACGCCTTCACGGCTGGGCCGGCGGCGGTGTCGACGGCGGTCGTGACGGCGCACCGCGACGGCGCGGTCGGCGTGCGGAGCGGGGTCGCCGGGCTCACCGTGCTGAAGACGACCGACTCGGCCTTCTCCGGGTTCCTGCGCGACGAGTTCACCGTGCTGCACGAGACCGAGGACCGGATCCTGGCGACCGAGGTCACCGCCGACTGGACCTACCTCGACGGCAGCGCCCCGTCGTACGACGAGATCCGTGCGACCGCGCGCCGCGCACTGCTCGAGTCGTTCGCGACGCACGAGTCGAAGTCCGTGCAGCACACGCTCTATGCGATGGGCGAGGCGCTGCTCGCCGCGTGCACCGGCGTGCGCGAGGTATCGATGCGGATGCCCAACAAGCACCACATCGCGGTCGACCTCTCGCCGTTCGGGATCGAGAACGACCGCGCGGTGTTCGTCGCGACCGATCGGCCGTTCGGAGTGATCGAGGGAACTGTCACCCGCGGCTGAGTACGTGGAGCCGGTTGTCAGCCGGGAAGGCCCAGGCCGGGTGCGATGCGGGGTCTGTCGTGTGCTGGCGCCTTGACGGCGAGGTCGCAACGGCCGTCGGACAGGTGGCAGGTGATGAGGTCGCCGACCCAGTTGATCTCGCCTTGCCCGAGGGCGACGGTGTCGTCGTCGAGCCACTCGAAGGGAGTGAATGTGTCGGTTCCTTCCAGTGACTCGCCGGGGCCGTGGAAGCCTGCTGTGGGATCGGGGTGGTAGCCGGTGGGGAGACGGAACCGTACTGGCTGGCGAGTGACGGTGTCGAAGGCCTGGGTCCTGACGAACTTGTCCGAGGCAGAATCAAAGGTCACGGGGACCAGCCGCGAGCCGACGGCATGGAAGACGAAGGCGCCAATGTCATCCGTTGGCTTGCCTGCGCGCCAGGAGTCGCCGATCACCAGCGCTCGTGGGTGGGTCCGGAGGTCGTCGGCGTACGCCGCCGGACCCGCCGGGATCACCTGTCCACTCGTCACGTCGAGCCTGAACTGGTGATCGATGAGCCGCCCCGCTCTATCGACATGGCCGAAGTACACGTGCTTCCCGATGATGCCATCGGGCATGCACACGTACGGTCCCTCGTAAGGGCCACGGGGTTTCGTCGCGCGACAGGAACGAAGGGGGTGCCGGGCGACCTCCTGGCTCAGGCTGGTGTCGTACACGACCAGGTCTCCCCACGACGCGGGCGTGCAGTCGAACCAGGCGACCAACGAACCGGTGTTTTCGGTCGCAAGGCCCCAGTGGTTTCCCGATGAGGCGCACGTCTGCTTTGCGATCTGCCGCGGGCGACCCCCGTCCGTGAACCACACGCTGTGGTCGAGCTGGGTGTAGACCGCACCGGCGTCGGTGACCACCATGGACCAGCCCCCATGCACTGTCTGGACCTTCTGGCCGATCTCGACCTCGCGGTCGCCCACGTGGAGGGCTCCGACGAGGGAGTTCGCCACGAAGTCACCCGCACTGGTCTTGAGTGGTCGGGACCTGAGGTCGTCGCTGTAGACGATCTTGCGGGTCGGGTTTGCCGCCGGAGTGTGCGAGTTGGCCGGAGGAGGCGGGGGGTTGTGCTTGTTCGCGGCCGTCGGGCCGGTGAGGACCGCGATGCCGACGACGATCGCCAGGACCGCGGCCGACGTAGCGGCGACTGCTTCGGTCGTGCGCCGGCGGCGGGCGGACCTGATCCGGGCGTGCACCTCGGTCAGGCGCTGATCGGCCCGGCCCCGGACGCCTTCGGCGCGATTGGCCAGATACTTCAGGTCCTCGCCGTTCATGACCGGCTCCCCTCCTTCACGTCCGACGCCAGGGCACCGTCCGAGCGCAGCTTCGCCAAAGCCTTGGAGCACTGGCTCTTGACCGTTCCAACCGAGCAGCCCAGCAAATAGGCGGTGTCTGCCTCGGTCCGGTCCTCCAGGTACCGCAGCACCACGACCGCGCGCTGCCCTCGCGGAAGGTGACCGATCGCGACCCACAGGTCCTGTGCATTCGCGGGCTCGTCAGCCCCGATCGCCAGGGGTGGCTCCTGCGGTTGGTCGGTCGGCGTCTCGCGAGTCCAACGCCGCCGCCACCACGACGCGGACGTGGTGACCATGATCCGGCGGACGTACGCCTCTGGGTCCTCGATGCGCTTCCAGGCGAACCACGCCTTGGTCAGAGCGGTCTGCAGCAGGTCCTCGGCGAGCCCCGCGTCCTGGACCAGCAGATACGCCGAGCGCAACAACGCCGGAGAACGGCTCACC
>JBDUAP010000374.1:0-2940 GCA_040004585.1 Sporichthyaceae bacterium | reverse complement strand
TCCGGGACGGCAAGATCGCCAACTACCACCCCTACCCGCCGACCCCGTGGAACGCGAGCCCGCGGGACAGCTACGGGACACCAGGGCCCTACGAGGACGCGGTGCAGGACCAGCCCCTGTTCGAGGAGAATACGAGGGAGAACTTCAAGGGCATCGACATCATGCGCACGGTGCGCAGCTTCGACCCCTGCCTGCCGTGTGGCGTGCACATGTATCTCGGCGACGGCAAGAGCCTGCAGAAGACGCACTCGCCCACGATGATCAACCTGGCCGAGTGAGTTCACCGACCATGGCTGCGCAGCTCGAGGAGAGCAACCCGGGCAGCGATCGCCCGCCCCCGGGCAGACCGGACATGCGGTCGACCGGCGAGCAGATCGAGACGCTGCTCGCCTCGCTCGCCGGCGCGGGCCGGCCGGCGCAGCAGAAGGCCGAGGACCTCGTCCGGCTGGTCGCCGAGCTCTACGGGACGGGGCTCGAGCGGCTGCTCGACATCGCCGACGAGGCCGGCGTGCTCACGCCCTCGTTGCTGGAGCGGCTGGCCGAGGACGAGCTGGTGGCCAGCCTGCTGATCGTGCACGGGCTCCATCCTCACGACGTGCCGACGCGAGTACGTCGTGCGCTGGCCGAGCTGCGGGTCGACCTTGCGGCGCAGGGTGTCTCGGTCGAGCTCACATCTGCTGACGAAGCTGGTGTCCGCCTGCAGCTGACGGGCGCCAGCGGCTGTGGCGCTGCCGCTCTGGTCGAGTCGGTCACTACGGCGGTGGAGGCTGCCGCACCTGATGCAGCCGCCGTCGTGTGCGAGCAGGCGCCGTCGCAGGCTGCCCAGCCCCTGATCCCGGTGAGCTCGCTTTCCGTGCGGACCCGCTCCGAGGAAGCCGTCCGCTCGTGACCGATGGCGCCGCCACCACGACGGCCGCGGCTCGGGTGCCGGTGGCGGTGCTGCGACGGGTCCTCGCCGCGCCGCCCCGGGAGCTGCGCGTCCCGGGGTGCGAGATGTGCGGCGCGCCTTACGGCGAGACCCACTCACACGTCGTGGCTGTCGACACCCGCGAGCTGATGTGCACGTGCCGGCCCTGCGCGTTGCTGTTCACCTCCGACGGCGCCGCCGGAGGGCACTACCGGGCGGTGCCGGAGCGCTACCTCTCCTTCGACTCGTTCGCGTTGACTGCCGCCCAGTGGGACGACCTGCAGATCCCGGTCGGGATGGCCTTCCTGTTCCACAACTCCACGCTGGGTCGTGTCGTCGCGTTCTACCCGAGCCCGGCCGGTGCCACCGAGTCCGAGCTGGCCCTGGACGCCTGGTCGGATCTGGTTGCCGCCAATCCGGCACTAGACACCGTGGCGGCCGACGTCGAGGCGCTGCTCATCCGCCTCGTCGACGGCCGCGTGCGCGCCCACCTGGTCCCGATCGACCGGTGCTACGAGCTGGTGGGCCACCTGCGCCAGCACTGGCGCGGCTTCGACGGGGGCACTGAAGCGCACCAGCACATCGACGCCTTCTTCGCCGAGATCGTCTCCCGCAGCCGGCCAGCGTCGTGACCAGATTGGGCTTCTCCGTCCTCGACATCCGTGCCGAGCGGCACGCGGCGAGCCCGACTCTGATGGCGCGGCTTCGGATCACCGAGGACTCGGGCGAGGTGGTGCACGCCCTAGCGTTGCGGGCCCAAGTGCGCATTGCCCCTCAACGGCGCACCTACGACGCCGCCGAGAAGGAAGCGCTGGTCGACCTCTTCGGCGAGCCGGACAGGTGGGGGACCACGCTGAACTCCCTGCTCTGGATGCACTGCACCGCCATGGTCCCCGGGTTCACCGGCGAGACCGAGGTCGACCTGCAGCTGCCGTGCACCTACGACACCGAGGTGGCGGCGTCGAAGTACATGCACGGGTTGTCAGGCGGCGAGATCGCGCTGTCGTTCCTTTTCAACGGCAGCGTGTTCACCAAAGGGACGACCGGGTTCAGCGTGACGCAGGTGCCCTGGGACGCCGAGGCCGGATACCGGATGCCGGCAGCGATCTGGCGCGAGGTGATGGACCACTACTTCCCCAACAGCGGCTGGCTACGGCTGGACCGCGACACATTGGCGACGCTGTCCCGCTATAAGAGCCGCCGCGGTCTGGCGACCTGGGAAGCGACGTTCGACATGCTCCTCAAGGAAGCCGGGGAGGAGGGCGCTTGACCACCTCCCCCGTAGGCGCGCGGGCCACCCGCCTGAGCGGCTTCGAGCGAGCCCGTGCCGTCGCCGATGCGGTCCTCTACGAGGGCTACCTGCTCTACCCCTACCGCGCATCCTCGGGCAAGAACAGCAGCAACAGCTCGAGGTGGCAGTTCGGCGTCGTCGGGCCGCAGGGCGCTTACGACGCCGGCGTGGGCGAGGACTCGGGCATGCGCACCGAGTGCCTCCTGATGGTCGATGTGCACCCCCAACCCGGGGCCGCGCTCGACATACGCCTGCGCTTCCTCCAGCTGCAGACACGCAACGTCGATCAACTGCTCGGTGAGGACTACGTGCCGGTCCGTGAGCTGCGGTCGGGCGACGCGACCTGGCTCGCGTGGGAGGAGGCGGTGGAGGGCGAGGTCGACGTGACCGGCCTGCGCGTCCACGACCTGCTCCACGCGCCACGCGTCACGTCGTTCGAGATCCCCGGCAGCGACGAGGAGGAGCCCCTGCACGACGACGCCGGGTCTCCTGTCGGCCGGCTGCGGCGTCGCCGCTGGCCGCTCGTGGGGACTCTCGAGGTGACGTGCACCCCTCTCCCCGACGCCACACGGGACGGTTGCCTCGCGGTCCAGGTCCGCCTGCGCAACACCGGCACGGGGGCAGCCGACGCGGACCGCGACGCGGCACTTCGGCGGTCCTTCCTCGGGGCGCACCTTCTGCTGTCCGCTCGCGGCGGTCAGTTCCTGTCGCTGCTCGAACCGCCGGACTGGGCGGTTGCGCT
>JBDUAP010000063.1:0-9862 GCA_040004585.1 Sporichthyaceae bacterium | reverse complement strand
GAGCCGTCCCACATGTGCGACTGGAACAGCGGCTCCCGCCCGGCGGCCACCCGCTCCTGCGAGATGGCGATCAGCGGACGTATGAACCCGTCCAGCTTGTCCTTCGGGCAGTGGTCGGTGTGCAGCGCCACGTTGACCCCATAACCCTTGGCCACGTGGTGCGCGTACTCCGCCAGCGCCTGCGCCCCGGTCACCATATTCTTCACCGTCGGCCCCGACAGATACTCTGCGCCGCCCGTCGACACCTGCACGATCCCGTCGCTCTCCGCCTCCGCAAAGCCGGCCAGCGCGGCGTTCAGCGTCTGCGACGACGTGACGTTGATCGCCGGGTAGGCGAACGCGCCCGCCTTGGCGCGGTCGAGCATCTCGGCGTAGACCTCGGGTGTGGCGATCGGCATGGCGTGCTCCCCGGATGGTGCGAGGCGGTTGGGCGTCTGACCTCAATCCAACCACTGCGGGCCGTACGACGGGAGCGGTGTCTCAGCCGGCGCGAACCCGGTCCGCGGCTTTCCGCGCCGCGATGAGCACCGGATCCCACACCGGCGAGAACGGCGGCGCATACCCAAGGTCCAGCCCCGAGATCTCCTCGACCGTCATCCGGTTCCACAGCGCCACCGCCAACGTGTCGATGCGCTTGGCCGCCCCCTCCTTGCCCACGATCTGCCCGCCCAGCAGCCGCCCGGTGCGCTTCTCCACCACCAGCTTCACGGTGATCGGGGCGGCCCCCGGGAAATACCCGGCCCGGGTCGTCGACTCGACCGCCACCGTCAGCCACTGGTAGCCGACCACATCGCAGTCGGCCTCCTTCAGCCCGGTCCGGGCGATCTCCAGGTCGCAGACCTTGCTGATCGCCGTCCCCACCACACCCGGAAAGGTCGCGTAACCCCCGCCGAGGTTGGTCCCCAGCACCCGACCCTGTTTGTTTGCGTGCGTCCCGAGCGCCACGTGCACCCGGTTGCCCGACACCAGGTCGATCGACTCGACGCAGTCCCCCGCGGCCCACACGCCGTCGCTGTCGAACACGCGCATCTGCAGGTCGGTGACCAGCCCGCCCCACCGCCCCAGCGTCAGCCCGGCCGCCGCAGCCAGCGACGTCTCGGGCTCCACCCCGGTGCCCAGCACGACGAGGTCCGCCTCGAACGTCCCGTCACTGGTCACGACAGCCCGCGCCCAGCCGTCGCCGTCGGTCTCGATCGCCTCCAGGGTGACCGAGGTCCGCACGTCGATGCCCATCCCCTCCATCGCGGCGTGCACCAACCGGCCCATGTCGGGGTCCAACGTGGCCATCGGCTCGGGTGAACGCGTCACGACGGTCACCGTCAGCCCACGGTTGACCATCGCCTCGGCCATCTCGATGCCGATGTAGCCGCCGCCAACAACCACCACCCGCTCCGGCGCCCGCTCTTGCAGCGCCGAGAGCGCGCGCTCCCCGTCGTCCAGCGTCTGCACGCCCAACACCCCCGGCCCATCGATGCCCGGGATGTCCGGCCGCCGTGGCCGGGCACCGGTCGCGAGCACGAGATGGTCGAAGCCGACGCGGTAGGTCCGGTCGCCCTCGTGGTCGCGCACCTCGACCTCCCGCCGGTCCATGTCCAGGGCCGTCGCCTCCGACCGCAGCCGCAGGTCGATGCCGTTGGTGCGGTGCTGCTCCGGCGTACGCGCGACCAGGTCGTCCACCGACGCGACGTCGCCGCCGATCCAGTAAGGAATGCCACAGGCTGAGTACGACGTGTGCGCGCCGCGCTCCAACGCCACCACGTCGAGGTCGTCGCCGCGCATGCGCTTCGCCTGGGACGCGGCAGACATGCCGGCCGCGTCGCCACCCACCACCACTACCCGTTCAGCCATGACCGGCAGGCTACGGCTCGGGGTGCCACATGAACGGCGTTGTGGACGTCAGCCGGTGCAGGCCGAGCCGCTCGAGGATAGGTCGGCTCTCGCTCGAGGCGTCCACCTGCAGATAGCGGAAGCCCCGCTCAGCCGCCTCGCCCGCCCGCCGGGCCACCAGGGTTCGGTAGATGCCGCGGCGGCGGTAGCCGGGCAACGTGCCGCCGCCCCACAGCGAGGCGAAGTCGGTGCCATCGTGGAAACGCGTCCACGCCGCGCACACCACCGTGCCGTCGTCGGCGAGCGCCAGGTGCACCGACATCGCCGCCGGGTCGGCCGCGTGCTCCGCAGACACCTCCCGCACCAGCCCGCTCGCGTCCTCTTCCCACACCCGCTCGTGCAGCTCGCGGATCGCGGCCCAGTCGCTCGCCCGCCCCTCCGGGTCCTCGCGCAGGTGCCGCACGGTGATGCCCTCCGGCGCCGGCGCACCGGCCAGCCGCTCGAGCACCTCGTCCACCCGGCCCGCCACCACGGTCTCCTCCGGCTCCGGCTGCAGCCCCGCCTCGCGCAGCCGGTCCGGCAGATCGGCCGGTCGGTCGTAACCGTGGTGCTTCCACTCGAAGCGGCGCCCCAGCCCGCGGAAGTAGGCGACCGTGTCGGCGATCGCCGCATCAGCCGTCGACTCGTCGAGGTCTGACCACACGATGCCGTCGCCCCAGCTCGCCCCCTCCGGCGCGGTCATCCGCAGTAGTGGCGCCGGCTCGTCCAGGCGTTCGATCTGCCAGCCTGCGGACGGCGGCGCCGGCGCGCGGCGCAGCTGCACGTCGTACGCCGTGAGCAGCTCGCTCAGGTCAGGACCGGTCATCGGACTCCCCCTCAAGGGCATGCTGCCGGATCCAGGCATGCATCGCGATGCCGGCAGCCGTGCCCGCGTTGATCGACCGGGTGGACCCGAACTGAGCGATCGAGCAGACCATCGCCGCAGCCCGTCGGGCCGGCTCGGACAACCCCGGGCCCTCCTGGCCGAACAGCAGCAGGCAACGCCGTGGCAACGCGGTGCTCTCCAGGGGCACCGAGCCCGGCAGGTTGTCGATGCCGATGACCGCGACGTCGTTGGCGGCGGCCCAGCGGACCAGGTCGTCGACCGACTCGTGGTTGCGGATGTGCTGGTAGCGGTCGGTCACCATCGCGCCGCGCCGGTTCCACCGCCGCCGGCCGACGATGTGCACCTCACGGGCCAGGAAGGCGTTAGCGGTGCGCACGATCGAGCCGATGTTGAAGTCGTGCTGCCAGTTCTCGATGCCGACGTGGAAGTCGTGGCGACGTTCGTCGAGGTCGGCCACAATGGCCTCGGGGCGCCAGTAGCGGTAGCGGTCGACGACGTTGCGACGGTCTCCGTCGCGCAACAGCTCGGGGTCCAGTCGCGGGTCACGTGGCCACGCGCCGGTCCACGGCCCGACGCCGACCGCTTCGGATTCGGATTCGTCGGCAGTGGCGTCCACGTGCGCAACCCTAGGCTGGCCGGGTGCGCCCGGCTCTCGATCTCACGCCGGATCTCGCCGGGCTCGCGGCGACCCTGGTCTACCTCGTCGTGTTCGGTTTCGTGTTCGTCGAGTCCGGGCTGCTTCTCGGCTTCCTGCTGCCGGGTGACTCGCTGCTCTTCGCCGCCGGGCTGGTGTCGGCGACCGATGGCTCCGGCGTCTCGCTGACGGTGCTCGTCATCGGCGTGCTGGTGGCAGCCGTTGCCGGCGACTCGGTCGGCTACGCGTTCGGCGCGCGGCTCGGTCGCCCGTGGCTGGACCGGCGGGCTGCCGGCGGGCGCCTTGACGCGCGGCACCTGCGACGCGCCGAGTCGTTCTACCAGCGGTTCGGCTGGTTCGCCGTCGTCGCCGCGCGCTGGATCCCGTGGGTCCGCACGTTCACTCCCGTTCTGGCCGGAGCCGCGCGGATGCCCTACCGCCGGTTCCTCCCGGCCAACGTCGCCGGAGCCGTCATCTGGGGGCCAGGCCTGCTGGTGCTCGGCCACGTCGCGGCGACCGAGCCGACGCTGCGGCACACGTCGTACGCCGTTGCCGGCGCTTTCATCGCGTTCTCATTGGTCCTTGCCGTCGTCGGAGTGGCTCGGCGGCGCAGGTAGCCTGCCGGAATGCCTTCCCCCGAGGTGATCACCCAGCTCCTGCCGAGTTGGCTCGACCCGGCAACGCTGCTTGCTGACTACGGACTCTGGGTCGCGGTCCTGGTGATCTTCGCTGAGTGCGGGCTGCTGGTGGGGTTCTTCTTCCCGGGCGACTCTCTGCTGTTCACCCTCGGTCTATTCATCAACTCCGGCGGCAGTCATGGCCAGATCAGTCAGCCGCTCTGGTTGGCCTGCCTGGTCGTCTCGATCGCGGCGGTCGCCGGCAACCAGGTGGGCTACCTGATCGGCCGTCAGGCCGGGCCGCGCATCTTCAACCGCCCGGACTCACGGCTCTTCAAGCGGGAGTACGTCGACAAGACCAATGCCTTCTTCGAGCGCTATGGGCCGCGGGCGATCGTCCTGGCACGGTTCGTGCCGATCGTGCGGACGTTCATCACCGTGACGGCCGGCGTGGGACGGATGAACTACCGCACCTACACGATCTACACCGTGATCGGCGGGGTCCTCTGGGGCACAGGGGTCACGTTGCTCGGCTACTCGTTGGGCGGAGTCGACTTCGTCGCGAAGCACATCGAGCTGATCCTGATCGGGATCGTCGCCCTGTCCGTGCTGCCGATCACCTTCGAGCTGTGGCGGCACCGCTCGACGGCCGGCTGACGAACCCCCACGAGCGTTGTGTCCGAACAACCGTGCGGGTACCTCCACGGGCTATCTCGGACACAAGGGGCCTGTCAGGCGAGGCCGAGGTCGGCTGCGGAGTAGGCAGCCAGGTAAGGCAGCCCGGTCGCACCGACGGCGTCCGCCGCGCCGCGCTCGACGACGACGGCGACACCGACCACCTCCGCGCCGGCCTCGCGCAACGCCTCGACGGCGGTGAGCACCGACCCGCCCGTGGTCGATGTGTCCTCGACGGCGAGCACCCGACGGCCCGCAACATCGGGCCCCTCGATGCGGCGCTGCAGACCGTGCGCCTTGCCCTCCTTGCGCACGACGAACGCGTCCAGCCGACGGCCCTGCGCCGCCGCGGCGTGCAACATGGCGGCAGCGACCGGATCGGCACCCAGAGTCAGCCCGCCGACGGCGTCGAAGTCGAGGTCGCGCGTGGCGGCGAGCATCACCCGGCCGACCAGGGGCGCGGCCTCAGCGTCCAAGGTGACCCGGCGCAGGTCGACGTAGAAGTCGGCCTCGCGGCCCGAGGACAGCACGACCCGGCCGTGCACGACCGCCTTGTCGAGGATCTGGCGGCGGAGCGCCTCGCGGTCTCGGTCCGACTGGTCGGCCGCAGCAGGTGTGGTGTCCATGGCGCCGCAGCGTAGGGGAGGCTGGTCCCGATGGTCTCCTTCGTCCTCGCCCACAGCCCGCTGACCGGCCCGGCCGCGTGGGGCGCACTGCCCGATGCCCTGCGCGACCAGGGTCACGACGTGCTCGTGCTCGACATCGTTGACGACCAGGCCCCGCCGTACGCCGTGCGGTTCGTCGCTACCGCGGCCGCCCAGATCGCAGCGGCCGATCCGCCCACGCCGCTGGTCCTCGTCGCGCACTCCGGCGCGGGATACCTGCTGCCGCAGCTCGGCTTCACCCAGCGGGCCGCCCGGCGACCGGTCGGCGGCTACGTCTTCCTCGACGCCGGCATCCCGGCGCCGCGGCCGAGCACCCGGCTGGACCTGCTCGTCGCGGAGGACCCAGCCATGGCCGACGACCTCGGCGTCCTGCTCAATGCGGGTGGCCGCTTCCCGCCCTGGACCGACGACGACCTGCGCGAGGTGATCCCGGACGACGCCGTCCGCGCTGCAGTCGTCGGCTCGCTGCGTCCGCGCGGGCGGGACTTCTTCACGGAGCTGCTGCCGTTCCCGACCGGGGACGTCGAGTGGCCGGACGCACCCTGCGGGCTGCTGCAGACCTCGGTCGGCTATGCCGCGACCGCCCGATCGGCGCGTTCGCGGGGCTGGCCGGTCATCGAACGCGAGAGCGGCCACTTCGCCGCCTGCGTCGACCCGCACGGAGTGGCCCGCGACCTGCTGGCCCTCGTCGCCCAGCTCTGACACCGCGCCCCACGCCCGTGCAAGGGTGGGCCTATGACGCGTGACCCGCTGTCCCAGCGCCTGCACGGCTTGGGCACGACCATCTTCGCGGAGATGTCGGCGCTGGCCCTGGCCACCGGCTCGGTCAACCTCGGGCAGGGCTTCCCCGACACCGACGGCCCGGACGAGATCTCCGAGGCGGCGATCGCCGCCATCCGAGACGGCCGCAACCAGTACCCACCCAACCCAGGCATCCCCGAACTGCGGGCGGCCATCGCCGCGCACCAACAGCGCTTCTACGGCCAGGTCATCGACCCCGACAGCGAGATCGTCGTCACCACTGGCGCGACCGAGGCGATCGCGGCTGCTCTGCTCGGGCTCGTCGATCCCGGCGACGAGGTCATCGCGCTCGAGCCCTTCTACGACTCCTATGCGGCAGGCATCGCGATGGCCGGCGGGAGGCGGGTCGGGATCACCCTGCGCGCGCCGGACTTCCGCCTCGACGTCGACCTCCTCCGCGCCGCCGTCACCGACCGGACCCGGCTGATCCTGCTCAACACCCCGCACAATCCCACCGGCACCGTGCTCAACCGCGACGAGCTCCAAGCGGTCGCCGACCTCGCGATCGAGCGCGACCTCATCGTCGTCACCGACGAGGTCTACGAGCACATGACGTACGACGTGAAGCACGTCCCGCTCGCCACGCTGCCTGGGATGGCCGACCGGACACTGACGATCAGCTCGGCGGGCAAGACGTTCTCCTTCACCGGGTGGAAGATCGGCTGGGCGCTCGGTCCCGCCGACCTGGTGACGGCAGTGCGAACGGCGAAACAGTTCCTCACCTTCGTGTCAGGAGCGCCGTTCCAGCCGGCGATCGCAGTGGGGCTCGGGCTGCCTGACGCCTACTACGAGGGGCTGCGCGACTCACTCCGCTCGAAGCGGGACCGCCTCTGCCGAGGGCTGCGCGAGGTCGGCTTTGGGGTCTTCGAACCGGCCGGCACCTACTTCATCACCGCCGACGTGCGCCCGCTCGGTTACACCGACGGCGTGGAGTTCTGCCGCGACCTGCCGCAACGATGCGGTGTCGTCGCGATCCCCCACCGAGTGTTCTACGACGACAAAGAGGCCGGGAAGCCCTTGGTGCGGTTCGCTTTCTGCAAGCGCGACGAGGTCCTCGACGACGCTGTCGAGCGCCTTCAGAAGCTGCGTTCCTAGCGCCACTCGTCAGTTGCGCAGGCTGCGCACTCGCCGGGCGAGCGGGCCGATTCCGAACAGCGGCAGGTGGCGCGTCAGCGCCACGATCGTCTTGTACTGCATGCCCGGCACGCACACGACGGCGTTGCGGCGCAGCGCCGCCAGCCCTTGGTCGACAACCTTGTCGGCATCGAGCCAGAGAAGGTTCGGGGTGCCCTTCATGCTCATCCCCGCCCGGTCGTGGAACTCGGTCCGGGTGACGCCCGGGCACAGCGCAAGCACCCGCACCCCGGTGCCGTCGAGCTCGGCCGCCAGGCCCTGGCTGAAGGTGGTCACCCACGCCTTCGCCGCGCTGTAGGTGCCGCGCGGCAGGAAGCTCGCAACGGACGACACGTTGATGATGGCGCCGTGACCGCGGTCGACCATGCCGGGCACGGCTGCGTGAGTCAGCCGCAGCACGGCCCGGACCAGCAACCGAAGCATCTGCTCTTCGTCGTCGATGTCACTTGTCGCGAACCGGCGCCGCGAGCCGAAGCCTGCGTTGTTCACCAGCAGGTCCACCGGCCGCGACGGGTCGGCGAGGCGGTCCTCGACCCGCCTGCAGCTCTGATCGTCGGTCAGATCGGCGACGAGCACCTCGACGTCCACGTCGTACGACGTGTGCAGCTCTTTGGCCGTCGCCTCCAGGCGCCCGCCGTCGCGAGCGACGAGTACGAGGTCGTACCCGTCGGCGGCGAGCCGTCGCGCGAACGCATGCCCGATCCCCGCCGTCGCTCCGGTCACCAGGGCAGTCGTCACACCGCCACCTTCTCATCAGGCTGCGGGCCGATCTCCGTGGTCAGCTGCGGCGGCGCCTCATCAGCCTCCAGATGACGATCAGCAGGATCACGGCGCCGGCCAGTGGCGCAACCCGCTTCAGCACCGCCGCCCCGGCGTTGTCGAGCAGATCGAGGTGCTCCACTGCGGGCGCCGAGCGCAGCGGGGCCGGCGCGGCGCCGCCGACTGGATCGGTTGTGGCGGCGTACGAGGGCCCCGACAACTCCCCCGCGAGGCAGTCGGCGAACTTGCCCAGGATCTTGTCGCCGACATCAGCCAGCACCCCACGGCCGAACTGCGCCGGCTTGCCGGTGATCTGCAGATCGGTCGTGACGGTGACGTCCGTCGAGTCTCCGGAGCCGGTGAGCACCGTGGTGATGGTGGCTGCGGCTGTTCCGGCGCCTCTGGACTCCCGCGCGCTGGCGTTGATCACTGCACGGCGCCCGGCGGCGTCCTTCTCGACGAACCTCGCCGTCCCGGCGTAGGTCACCTGGATCGGCCCGACCTTGACCTTCACCCGTCCTTCGATGGTCTCTCCGTCGAAGGAGTCGACCGTGGCGCCCGGCATGCAGGGCGCGATGCGCTCGACGTCGAGCAGGGCGTCCCACGCCTGTGCCACCGGCACCGGCACCGTGAAGCGATGCTCGAGCTGCATCGAGTCAGCTCACACCCGCGGCAGCCATGACCGCCCGCCGCGTCAGCACCCGCGCCAGGTGCTCGCGGTAGTCGGCCTTGCCGTTGAGGTCGCTCGGCGCGCTCGTGCCCTCGGCGGCGTGCTCCGTGGCTGCGCTGATGCCGTCGGTCCCAGCTCCCGCCAGAGCCTGCTCGACAGCCGATGCGCGCACCGGCGTGGACCCCATGTTCGTCAGCCCCACGCGCGCCTCGGCGATGTTCCCGTTCGACCGTCGGACTGCCGCCGCGACCCCGACGATCGCCCAAGACTGCGCAACCCGGTGGAACTTCTCGTAGCGGAAGCCCCAGCCCTCGCCCAATTTGGGCACGCGCACCTCGACGAGCAGTTCGTCCGGCTCGATGGCGGTCTGCAGGTAGTCGACGAAGAACTCCGAGGCGGGCACGGTTCGCCGTCCGCCGCTTCCCGCGACCACCATCTGCGCCTCCAGGGCGAGGGCCACGGCCGGCAGGTCCCCGGCTGGGTCGGCATGAGCGAGCGCGCCGCCGAACGTTCCTCTATGCCGTACGGCGGGATCGGCGACCGTCTCGGTCGCTGCGGCGAGCAAGCCACAGTGCTGGCGGATCAGGTCGCTGTGGATCACGTCGTGATGAGTCGTCATGGCACCGATGACGAGAGCGTCGCCGTCTTCGCGGACGCCGGTCATCTCAGTGACCCTCCCGACGTCGACCACGACGTCGGGATAGGCCAACCGGAGGCGGAGCAGCGGGATGAGCGACTGTCCGCCGGCCATCACCTTGGCGTCGTCGCCGTGCTCGGCCAGCGCCGCGACGGCCTCGTCGACCGAACCGGCTCGGACGTAGTCGAACTCCGCGGGGATCACGACTGCCCACCTCCTGCCGTCGTCGCCGTCGAGTCGCCGCCATAGGCGACCGTGCCGCTCGGTGCCCGGTCACCACCTCGGCCGCCCTCCTGGATCGCGCGCCATACTCGTTCGGGCGTGCAGGCCATCCGGACGTCATCGACACCGAGGTGGCGGAGCGCGTCGACGACGGCGTTGACCACAGCCGGCGTGGACGCGATCGTCCCGGCCTCACCGACCCCCTTGACGCCCAAGGGGTTCGTCGTCGACGGCGTCTCGTTACGGTCGGTCGTGAAGGACGGCAGATCTGGTGCGGCCGGCACGAGGTAGTCGACCAGGCTCCCGGTGACCAGGTTGCCGTCGTCGTCGTATAC
>JBDUAP010000373.1:0-2948 GCA_040004585.1 Sporichthyaceae bacterium | reverse complement strand
AGTGAGGTGAGCAGCACACGTTGCGACTCACCGGTGTCCTGGTATTCGTCGAGGAGCACCGCTCCCCATCGTGCCTGCTCGATCGCCACCACCTGGTCGCCGTCGCGGGCGAGCCGCGCTGCCAGCGCGACCTGGTCGCTGTAGTCGATGACGCCGCGTTCGCGTTTCAGTGCCGCATAGGCATCGACCATCGGCAGCAGCTCGCCGCGCGCCCGCTGCATCTGCGCGAAAGCCAACGTTGGCGCGCGGGACAGCACCGATTGCGCCGCATCGACCCGAGTGCACACCCGAGCCAGGTGGTCGGAGAGGTCAGCCGTCGTGTGCAGGTGCTCGGCCAGGTCGCCAGAGAGACCGAGGACGTATTGGACGACGGTGGCCGCCGCCTTGTCGACCGTGTCGAGCGGACCGTCGTAGGCCTCGACGACCCGCCACGCCAGTTGCCAGGCCATCGCCTCACCGATGACCTGGGTGGCCGGCTCAAGGCCGAGCCGCAACGCGTGCTCGTCGATCAGGGCCGATGCGTAGGAGTGGTAGGTCGACACCCGGGGCTCGCCGGTGCGCAGGGCCGTCGCGACGTCGTCACGCAGGAACGGTTCGCGCTCGTGCGCGACGAGGACGCGACGCAGCATGGTGCGCACCCGCAACCCGAGCTCGCCGGCGGCCTTGCGGGTGAACGTGAGGCCGAGCACGCGATGCGGCGGCACCAGCCCGTTGGCCACCAGCCAGAGCACGCGCAGCGCCATCGTCTGGGTCTTGCCCGACCCGGCGCCGGCCACGACGGCGAGCGGTTCCATCGGCGCCTCGATCGCCGCCACCTGCTCGTCGGTCGGATCGTTGTCACGCAGGCGGGACGCGAGCTGGCGCGCCGAGAGGTAGGCCACGGCTGCGGACCTTTCCTCGGCGACCTCGTCGAACGGCAGCAGCAGCTCGGTCACGATGCCTGCTCGCCGTCGCCGTCGGCCGGCCGACCCGCCGGGTCCGTGACCAGACGGCCGTCCTCCATCAGCGGGCAGCTGCTGCGCACCGGGCAATGGCTGCAGTGCTTGTTCTCCGCGGCCAGGAAGGCCGAACCGGCCATCCGCTCCGCCGCAGCGACCACCATCTGCTCGGCCCACTGCGGGTCGTCGTAGGTCGACAGCGGTTGCTGCGCCTGCTCGCGGGCGTCCTTCCTGGTGGCAGCCTTCCCGAGCTGCACCAGCATCGCGCCGCCGCTCTCGGTGAGACCGAGGTCGGCGAATGCGCCTGCCGCCACGGCGACCTGGTAGGCGGCGAGCTGTCCGTGTTCGGCGAGCTCGCTCTTGTCGGTCGGCGTCGAACCGGTCTTGTAGTCGATGACGCGGGCCCTCCCCTCGTCATCGCGCTCGACCCGGTCGACCTGTCCGCGCAGCCGGGCGCGGCCGATCTCCACCTCGAAGTTGTGCTCGACGGCAGCGGCAGCGTCGCGGTCGGCCAGCCATCGCGCGAGCCGCCCGACCATCTCGCGGGCGCGTTCGGTCTGCTGCCGGCGCGCCCATCCGCGACCGAGGTCGACCGCGGCAAGACGCTCGTGCAGGACCGCCTCGAGCGCGGTGGCATCGGCACCGGGTGGTGCAAGCTCGGCGACCTTGTGCACCGCGCTGCCGACACCCTGGCTGATGGCCGAGGACGGGCTGCCACCGCACGTCTCCAGGAACCAGCGCAGCTCGCACCGCCGGAACGTCTCGAGCCGGGACGGACTCACCGGCACCGTCTCGTCTTCGTCGCGGATCGACCGCTCGTCGGACAGCGGGGCGAGACCCCACCAGTCGGACGGGTGGGCCGAGGCGACACCGGCGGCGGAGAGCCGGGCGAGGTGCCGGCCCGCCGCTTCCGCCTCGGGATGCCCTGGGGTGGTGACGATGCGGCGCAGCTCGCCCACCAGCGGTGCAAGGCTCATCGCGCGTGGCGGTGTCGTCAGCCCTCGCTCCGGAACGTCGGTCGCGTCGGCGGAGACGACGAGGGGCTCGATCTCGTCGAGGAACCGCGACGGCACCAGGCCCTCGCGTTCACTGGCGACGGAGGTCACCAGCAACGACTGCCGGGCGCGGGTGGCCGCGACGTAGAAGAGTCGCCGCTCTTCATCCAGCAACCGGCTCAACGTCGCCACGGTGGCGACCGACTGCGCGAGTGTCTCCTGCGAGGTGTCGGCGACGTCCACGAGCCGTTCGCTGCCGAGGAAGGACCCGCGGGCGCGCAAGTCGGGCCAGCTGCCTTCCTGCACGGCCGCCACCGCGACCACGTCCCACTCCAGGCCCTTGGCCGCATGGGCGGTGAGCAGGGTGACCGCGTCGCGGTCGGGCGACCGGGTGGCCAGCGACTCGGTGGGCAGCTCCTGGTCAAGGACCACGTCGAGGAACACCTCGACGCCGGCACCGGGAAGCCGGTCGACGAACCGGGCCACCGCCTCGAACAGCGCCACCACGCCGTCGAGGTCACGGTCGGCGTTGGTGCCGGTCGTGCCACCGCGGACCGCGAGCGACTGCCACCGGCGGGACAGGCCGCTGGCGTCCCAAACCGCCCAGAGGACCGTCTCGGCGGTCGCCCCGGGCTCGGCGGCGGCGGTCCGGGCGACCCCGAGGAGGCGGGCCACCTCCCGAGCGGGCTTGGCCACCCGGTCGGGGACCAGGGCGAGGTCGCGGGGGTCACGCAGTATGTCGACGAGGAGCGCATCGGAGGCTCGCACGCCACCCCCCGCCAGCTCGAGCTGGCGCAGCGCGCGGCGCAGCCGTCGCAACGTCAGCACGTCGGCCCCGCCGAACGGGGACACCATCAGCTCGTGTGCCACACCCTCGTCGGCGAGCCGATCGGGCCGCACCGCGCACTCGACCAGTCGCAGCAGGGGTCGCACGGCCGGGTGACCTGCCAGGGGCAGCTCGGCCGGGGGAAGTGCGACCGGAACACCGGCAGCGGCCAGCGCACGACGCAGGGGT